>JBCCIA010000550.1:0-3637 GCA_039028475.1 Spirochaetota bacterium
CAGAGGTCAAACCATGAAAAGCAAACTATTCAAATTTGGTACAGCGGTCGTTGCCGTTATCGCAATTTTTGTCATTGCTTTACCCACTATCGTGCACAAGTTGGGTCTACATCCTGAATACACTGGCGAAACCCATCAGCTGCCTAAAGGCATGCGCGCGCTCATTGTAACCACCAGCCACGGGGTGCTTAATGCGCCGGGGGAAACCACGGGTAAGCCTACTGGCATCGCCATTTCAGAATTAACCCACCCCTATTACAGCTATCTGGAAGCCGGTATGCAGATCGATGTTGCCAGTATCAAAGGTGGCCAAATCCCTGTGGATCCAAGTGGCCTCGGTCGCGTCTCGATCAGCCCTGACGACGAGCGTTACCTCAATGACACTAACCTCCGCGCCAAGATGGAAAACTCTCTACTGATTGATGATGTAGACTTCACCCAGTACGACGCCATTTTTCTCGTCGGCGGTTGGGGCGCAGCGTATGACTTGGGTTATTCAGAAGTGTTGGCTGATAAATTAGGTGAAGCCTATTACGGCCCTAAGCAACCGCTAATCGGTTCTGTTTGCCATGGGGCTCTTGGTCTTATCAACATCAAAGACCGCGATGGCAACAAACTGATCGCTGGCAGGGCCATGACAGGCGTTACCGACAAACAAGTGAAAGAGCTTAATATCGAAATCACCCCTATGCACCCGGAGACAGAACTGCGCAAAGCGGGTGCAATATTCGAAAGCCAAACGGCATTTCGTGATGTATTCGCAACCCACGTGGCTATCGATGCCGAGCAGCGTTTTATCACCGGGCAGAATCAAAATTCAGGTATGGAAGCCGCGCAAAAGATGATTGCGATTATGGCTCGTCGATAGCAACTAGTTGCCTCAATAAACGACAAACCCCATAACGGCGGGATGGAGAATTCAATAATGTACCGAGTGACTTACCAGATTGGAGCGTTAGCTGCTATTGCGCTAATCAGCGGCTGTTCAGGCGACCAGGCGCAGGAGCAAAGGCGCAACGAAGCCTATCAGTACTACCGCACGACGGACACAGTTATTCCGGTGGACAATGAGATCATCTCGTTTCCATCTCCGCCTTTATCATCAGAGCCCGGTGACAGTCGACCTGAATCCAACCCGGCAAAAGATCTCTGATTACCTCAGTGAATTGGGAGAACTGACACAAGACAAACAAACAAACATTATCAAACTGCCCAATATTAGTGCCTCTATACCCCAACTACAAGCAGCTATCAAAGAATTGCAAGACAAAGGATACAAAATCCCCGACTATCCGGAAGAAGCAAAGACAGACGAAGAGAAAGAACTGCAAGCTCGCTTTGCCAAAGTGCTTGGTAGTGCGGTAAACCCAGTACTACGCGAAGGCAACTCTGACAGAAGAGCAGCTACTTCGGTAAAAAACTATGCCAAAAACAACCCACACCGGATGGGAGCTTGGAGCACCGATTCTAAATCACACGTATCCCATATGAGTGGGAATGACTTTTTTGGCAGCGAGAAATCAACTGTTATAGCGAAAGATGGGAATGTAAAAATTGAATTTGCCAGTGCCGATGGCAACAAAACCGTATTGAAAGAAAAAGTATCTCTGCTGCAAGGAGAGGTAATCGATGCCTCTGTGATGAGTGCCAAAGCTCTACAAGATTTCTTTGTCCAAGAAATAGCCGATGCTAAAGAAAAAGGCATTCTACTTTCTTTGCATATGAAAGCAACCATGATGAAGGTTTCTGATCCAATTATCTTCGGTTACGCGGTAAAAGTATACTACCAAGATGTCTTCGAAAAACATGCCACTACTTTTGCAGAGCTGGGGGTCAATGCAAACAATGGAATTGGTGATGTCTATGCCAAAATCCAAAAGTTGCCTGCAGAGAAAAAAGCAGAAATTGAAAACGATATCCAAGAAGTTTACAAAACTCGTCCAGAACTAGCTATGGTTGACTCTGACAATGGTATTACCAACCTGCACGTTCCCAACAATGTAATTATCGATGCTTCTATGCCAGTAGTAGTCAGAGACTCAGGTAAAATGTGGAGTCCAGCAGGAAAGTTGCATGATTGCAAAGCGATGATCCCTGATAGATCGTACGCAGGTGTTTACCAAGAAGTAATTCTAGACTGCAAGGCAAATGGCCAATTTGATCCATCGACAATGGGTAGTGTAGCCAATGTGGGTTTAATGGCCAAAAAAGCGGAAGAATACGGTTCGCATGATAAGACCTTCCAAGCAAGTGGCAAAGGCAGCATCCAGGTTGCAGACGAATCAGGACAAGTCTTATTAGAGCAAAGTGTAGAGGAAGGTGACATCTTCCGTATGTGCCAAACCAAAGACGCTCCCATCCAAGACTGGGTCAAGCTCGCGGTTTCGCGTGCAAAAGCAACAGGAACTCCAGCAGTCTTTTGGCTGAACGAAGAGAGAGCACACGATGCGCAAATCATTGCAAAGGTAAAGCAATACCTGAAAGACCATGATACAAATGGTTTGGAAATCCATATAAAATCTCCAGCAGAGGCAACTAAATTTTCCTTGGAACGGATCCGTAAAGGACTAGATACTATTTCTGTTACTGGCAATGTCCTAAGAGATTATTTAACAGATCTATTTCCTATTTTAGAATTGGGAACAAGTGCCAAAATGCTATCTATCGTACCTCTCATGAAAGGCGGAGGTTTGTTTGAAACGGGTGCAGGTGGTTCTGCTCCCAAACACGTCGAACAATTCCTCAAAGAGGGGTACCTACGTTGGGATTCTTTAGGAGAATTTTTGGCTCTTGCAGTATCCTTCGAACACATGGCAAACTTTTTGGGGAACGCCAAAGCAAAAGTTTTTGCAGATACTTTGGACAAGGCAAATGGTAAGTTCTTACAAGAAAACAAATCACCTGCAAGAAAATTAGGGAAAATTGACAACCGAGGTAGCCACTTCTACCTTGCCCTATACTGGGCTGAGGCTTTGGCTGCACAATCCACAGACAAAAAACTGCAAGAAAGGTTTACCAAAGTTGCCAAAGAGTTGCATGACAATGAGACAAAAATCAATGAAGAGTTGATCGCGTCACAGGGCAAGGCCCAGGATATAGGTGGTTACTTCAAACCCAACCCAGAACTGGCAAGCAAAGCGATGCGTCCCAGTAGCACTTTGAATGCCATCATTGACGGCATGTAAAAAGAAACTACCTTTCCCCTTGCAAAGTGCTTGTACAATGCACTTTGCAAGGCTTTCGTAGTACTCAAAAAATAATCTATTCAAAACTTCCCAGAGATACATTCCAAGGATATTACCAATGGCTGACACTGATACACAAGGCAAAGAAACAGATCCAACACCGAGCAAAAAGAGAAGTTTTCTCTATATATTCATTTCCCTGTTCTCTCTGATTGCCATCCCCACTTTGACAATTCTGATGATTCTCTTCTTTCTCATTACCTCCAGCTCTTTTTATACAGAAATTGCCAAAAATTCACAATTTATCTCTACCTTCGTCAAGGCTTATAAGTTACAAACCAATGCGAGAGTGGAAAAGAAAATTGAGCAGGAATTGAAGCTCTCGGAAACCAAACAGAAGTTTGCAGAAAGTAAAAAGCTATATAGGAATGCAAAGAAAGCCTACTACCAAA
>JBCCIA010000551.1:0-3628 GCA_039028475.1 Spirochaetota bacterium
AAGTGTATTCTTGCATAAAAGGTAAGCTGCAAGAGCCTGTAGTAGTGTTTTCAGGCTCTTATAACTTGGTTCAAGAAAAATAGTTTTACTACAACCTCTCAAATATCTGCGCAGACTTATAATAGGATTCGAAATTATGAGAATCAAACACGGGAATATTTTTTTCCTTAGCCAACATTTTTTCGAGATGCTCCATTGGCGTGTACCTAACGATATTCGTCAATAATCCCTTGGGACAAGTTTCCATTCCATTCACAGGATCATTTATAAAGATATCCCAAAAGAAGGTAGTAGCAGTTTTGTGAAAGGTAACGGTTTTTGTTTTTGTAGAAAATAACTCAATTTTCGATTTCCTTTCTTGGTAAAACCAGCTATCAAGAGCTTCAATTGTCTGGTATTTACAAAGGTAAGGGTCCGCAATTTCTGTTTCACTAAATACAACTGTTGGCTGAAAGTAAGTCCCACACTTTTGACAACATATAGTTCTATTGAATACACGCCATTTTCTTTCCAGCTCGAAGGCAGATAACGTCTTATTTTTCTGAATAAACTCCTGGCTCGGATTGGAAGTCTCGTATATGCCTTGAACCTCTTCTTCATAATGGTAATTGTTACAGGCTGGACAGATATTTATAGGGATAATCTCCATACTACCAATTGTAATAATGGCTTTTGGTTCCTTAATCGCGAGTCTAGTGTAGGTATCGTTGATAAGTTGTTTACTCAATACTATATGTGGCCCTTGAAAAGAGTGTACATGTCGGTATGCAAAAGAATTTTTATCTATGACTTCCGATCTTTTTTGTAAATAATTAGACAATTCACTTATATCGTTTATGGGTTGGTAGATAATGGAATCGTGTGATGAAATTGCATTTAACAAGGCATCTATTTCTGCTTGGCTCAATATCTCTGTCATAATTTCCTCTACTTACAAAATAAAGCAATGTTTAACATAGCCCCTTTCAAACTACTATGTTAGTATGTCTGGTCAAGTCTTTTGTAACTCAATAGAAATAGAATTACTTTTGGCACTTCGATTCTTGGAAAATTCATCCAAAGTCGAAATATTACAAAAAAAATTAGAAACTTTTATAAATCCTATACTCTATTAGATAAATGATTCTCATAAAAACTTGCGAGTAAAAGGAATTGTACATATGGACAGATTCAAATCTATTTTTCTATTCACTGCATTGCTACAACCGGTTCGTTTACTTGCCCTCGGTCTTACTACGGGGGATGCATTCTTTATGCTTTTTATATATTTTTTGTGGCCTTTGGTATTTGCCATCCCATTGATTTTTGTACTAAGACGTAGATTAAGGCAAAACGAAAGTATTGGAGATATAATAGGATATCTAATACTAATCTTACTATTCATTATTTATTTATTCGATAAAGATAGCTCTAATCCATATGCAGATTTTTGTGGAGGGGATATTTGTAGATGAAAAGACCTAGCAGAACTGCGAGCAAAACGTGCAGTTAGAAAAAGAAAGCTCCTTACGACAATTCGCTTCAAAAAGAATGTTCCGATCTGATATTTATTGCTAAAAATTACAGAATTTGATAGCCAATTCTTAGAAAAGTTCTTGTACAAAATTGGCTAAAAATGATAACCATTGCCCTATGCCTACAACCCTCTAGAAACGAATACCCATACCACCTCTACCAGCTTTTTCCAATACAATAAGATAATGCACTTCTGCTTGGCCAAAAATAAAAAAGGAACCCAAATTCAATTGCAGGCCTGCTTTACCGGTGACAGTAGGAGCAATACACCTAACAATTCCAATATTGCAACTACCGTAACTACCACCAATACCAATGAATGGATCGACTATGCTGTTGCCAAATAGATGAAAATTTAGACTCACATCAACTGTATTTGTCTCAAGTCTTTTAGGAACAATTTGGGTAAAATAATTGTAAGCTCCATACAACAATAGGTCGTAATCCAAGGAAAGATTATTCAACTGCGATTCTAGCGGATCTCGAATAGGTTCTGATAAGAGAAAGGTATAGGCAATCTCTATAACTTCATTGCGAATTTCAGAAACTTTATAATTAGAACGGCTAACACCAAGCCCAAGACCAAAGAAGGGAAACAAGCGGTATTCAACACCGATTTGGTAGTGATTTGTCGGAACTTTGAAATCGGAAATTTCATCAGACAGAAAGGAACGAACTGTAGCAATTGTCGGACTAAACGAAGAAGCAATTACAAAAGGATCGTAGGCATTATTTTCCACAAGACTCTCGCTCCGAATAAGACCACTACCACCACTTGCATATACATACCATTTAGGAGGCTCCTGAGCAGTGACAGAAAATACAGGGAGAAATATAATGATAAGGAATAAAAGAATAGAATTTATCTTACGATTCATAAAATGAGTGCATAACAATAGGCTAAGGAGTCAAATCTTTTTGTTATACAAAAATCCCCACTCAAAGCGAACCACCTATTGTGCTTATCTCCAGTACTGTGTCCCTACACGTATCCAGTTATTTTTTACTAAACTGTATATATTCAGGTCTATAAAACTTATCTAAAAACACCGTAATTTTCCGCTTACCCTCCACTCCCCTGGGGTTGTCGAAAAGAATCTGATATTCAGTATTTTCTAAAACCTTAAATGTTTTCTTTTTTTCTTTTTTCAGACTATACCTTTCTCGAAACTGGTATTTGCCATTTTCACTAGCCCAATACTTGTTGCCATCTGCATCCATATTGTCGGCATTCAAGTAAATAGCTTTCTGTTTGCCAAGTGTATTGCGATAGTATTGGATTCTTGCTGTCCCTCTGCGGTTTTCTTTTACTTCTTTGCTTTTTTTGCCAAAATAACGTTCTTCTACAATATTGCCTTGCCCATCGTAGAGAAAAACCTTGCGAGCAATTCCCTGAAACGTTCCCTTTTTGATTTCCGTAGCTTGCAGGTTATGATCAAAGTACTGCTCTTCGCTCCTACAATGGTATTTTTTAGCAAACTTTTTCAGACAGATCTCATCATAAGAAATTCGAACAACTGCCGCACCAGGGTATGGAAAACTATGTAACTCCATCAGCTTACCCTGTTTATCGTAAAAAGCCTCTTCCACTTTCTTTCCAGATTTCCCGCGTGTGCTGCGAACCTTAAAAACACCTTTATAAATAAAAGACTGCCTTCCTATTGCCTGTTCTGTCCTATCAAAATAGGATTCTTCGAAGACAGCATCTTTGCTATTGTATTCGATACGAAAAATCCCCTTATAATCACCACGTTGGTTTTCTGCCTTGTTTCCCGCTGCATCATAGTAAGAAACAGAGGCAAGCCGACCCTTTGCATAGGTATAAATTTCTTTGGCAATGCCCTTACGGTTTGCAACCAATTTGCCGTCGCTATCAAAATAGTTGATAGATTGAACCAACTTATCTTGGTATTCCCATTTAATTTTTGCGACCCCTCTATTGTTTCCCTTCTGAATGGTATACCTCCCCTTTTGTGAGAAATACTCTTCCAGCAGTGGATTCGCATTGCGATCAAAGATTCGAACCGTTTTAGGGGCAGAGTTTTTCGAAAACAACTTCCCTTTTGCATTGTACGTAGCTTCCAAAGTTCTACAATTTCTTAAAAAATGTATA
>JBCCIA010000552.1:0-3617 GCA_039028475.1 Spirochaetota bacterium
TAAAAACGCAAAATAGTGAATCGTTTATTTATATGGCTATGATCTCTATCATGGCAAAAAGGTTAGTAAAAAGTCAAACGAAACTATGCAAAACTTAGCTTTTCAGACACCCTCTTAGCTGATTCTGCAGATACTGAAATTATTGGTAGGAAATTAGCGATTGATTATATTCCCTATTGGTTTGATACTTTTATAAAACCGGACGATCCTATGTATGAATTAGCTAAGATTAAAGCTAAGCAGAGGAAAGTAGTATTTACCAAGACTCTCACTAAATCTCTTTGGGATGATACTGAGCTTGCAACAGGAGATTTGCAGGAAGAGATACACCAATTGAAAAAACAAAGTGGAAAGGATATCATAGTGTATGGTGGTAGTTCTTTTGTTTCGGCTCTTACCAAACAAGGGTTAATTGATGAGTTCCACTTTTTTGTAAACCCAACCGCATTGGGGAAAGGAGCTTCTATCTTTCAAGATTTGGAGGCTCGGCAGAAGTTATCACTTAAAAATGTAAAATCCTATGAAAGTGGTTTGGTGTTATTGCACTATGAAAAAATGGCATAGAAAAACTTAAAACCATAAGAGTTGTGTTGGTATGATTTAGCATGTAAAAAGTAGTTTATATTCTGCTTTCATCATATACAGTAACAAGCACATAGAAATAAGGAATTTTGTGCCAGTTCTTGCGTCGTCTAATCGGAGTCTCATATGCACCCATAGCTACTTTAATATACGCTTTTTTGTAGTATTTTTTATACCGTTTGTTGAATTGAGGGGTAGCTGGTATCACTCCGTCTGGATGAGTTTCCCATATACAACAAACATGTTTGATTTTTGCCATACCATATTTTTTGTGTAATATCCTTTCAATTTTATAAGCCTTGTTACCGGGAACTCTATATTCGGCTTCCAAAACTTCTTGTGAATAATCGGGAATCACTTTAAATCGAACGAGTTCCAATTCCTTGGGTTTGTTCATGAGAAGAGCCAAAATATCATTTTTCTTGTTTTTTGCAGTTATGTTGTAGCTATTAAAGAATAACAAAAGTAGGATAAGGTAGTTTTTGGTTTTAATCATCGGTATTTCCTCAAAATTAGTATTTGTAGTTTTATAAAGTTTTTCAAGTGTATTTTATCTTCAAAAATTCTTTGCTCCAAATAGAGGAATTTTTCTCATTTACACCTAGGTAAAACAATTTATCCTGAATCTGCTATGGTGCAAAAGCGGTATTTTAACACTTCTGGCCCTAATGATCCGCAAGAGCATTATACCTTATTGCGGCCAGAACTCGTGGCTGCAGGGCGTGATGCGGTGGAACGTAGGCATTATTTTACTATTTGGGCACCCCGGCAGACTGGTAAAAGCACTTATTTTCGTCTGTTGGCAGAGGATTTAGAGAAAGATGGTTACCAAGTTTGCCATGTAAATTTTGAGAATTTTGCAGGCTCTAGCGAGAAGGATTTTTTTACTTTTCTCAACTTACAGTTTTTGGAGTTTTGGCAGGAGGACTTTCAGAGCAATTCCTTTGTCGATTTGACTAGTAAAATTATGCAGTGTAAGGGTAAGAAGCTTGTCTTTATCTGTGATGAGATCGAAGGTTTGCAAGTTTCTTTTCTCAACCAATTCCTACATACCATTCGCAATCTGTATCATTCACGTTCACGGCATTCTCTGGTTTCTGTGGGTGTTTCCAATATCACAGGTCATATCGAGGACAATGCGAGTCCTTTTAACATTGCAGATGAGTTGGATCTGTCGTATTTTAGCGATGTGGAGACGTATGAGCTTTTGCAGCAGCACGAAGTAGAGACCGGGCAAATTTTTACAGAACCAGTGAAGCAAAGTATTAGCAAAATGACAGCTAACCAGCCAGGTTTGGTGAATGGGTTTGCCCAGCGTTTGGTGGAGCTATTTCCAGATAAAAAAGAGCTTTCTTTGGATGATTATTTACAGGTAGAGGAATGGTACCTCAATAAGAAGATTGATAAGAATGTTTCTAATATTATAAAAATAGCGAAGAAGCACAGAACTTTTGTGGAGAGACTTTTATTTACAGAAGAGTCGATACGCTTTGATATTGATAATCCAGCGATTGAACAATTGTACATCAATGGGTTATTAACGTATTCAGAAGAGAATTTTATCCAATTTTGGGTTCCTTTGTATCGTAAACGTTTGTACAAAGCCCTGTATCTTTATACCAATGGAGAAGGGGAACGAATTGCTCGTAATTTGTTGTCGAGTGCCTATCTTACGGAAAGCGGTGAGATCAATTTTACAAAACTTTTTGGGACTTATAAGGAGCATATCGCTCTACGTAGTTTTCGGCCCTTTCGCGAGAAAGATGCGGATGGGAATTTTGTATCGATTCCAGAAGCGGCGATGGTGTATAGCTTTGAGACTTTCCTCAGTGTGTTTTTACGTGAAATTGAGGGGAAAGTGTACCGAGAGGGACATGTTGCTTTGGGCAATACCGATATGATCATCAATGTGCATGGCAAAGAGTATTTTTTGGAGTTGAAGAAATACTATAGTCCTTCGTATTTTCAGAAGGGGAAAAAGCAACTCGCCTACTATTGCAGGCACGCAGGTCTCACCCAAGGACATTACATTGTCTTTGTAAATGACCAAACCAAACCAGAGCTTCTATCCGAACAAACAGAAGTCATAGACGGCGTGGAAATCTTTTCGTATTTGATCTGGTACGATGAAGAGAAGGATTTTTGAATATTTTTAAATAAAACTGTTATTTTTCAGGTTTTACTTAAAAATATAATTAAATGTTATTGTTTGTCTTTATAAGGCCCTAAAAATTTATCACCATTAAAGTGGATTAGGTGATCTGGGTTTTCCGCAATCCAGACTTCTGTTTCCCAAGCTATTTCAGAAATAAACTGTCTAAACTTACTTTTATTCAAAAAAGCAGTTACATAAATGATATCAGCTGTGCACTTTTCTGTAACTTTCTGAAGTTCCAGTAAACGAATTTCATTAATAGCTCCGGAAGAATGTACTGCTTCAATTAAGTATAACCAATTCTTTTTTTTAGAATAAGCTATTATATCAGGTAATGTTTCGTGGGCAATTTTAAAAAAATTTAGCTCCTTCAGCTGTTGTTCGTTTATATACAAATACTTATCTGCTGTGTCACCGATATAAAGAAGTTCACAATTATATCCGTATCTAGGTAAGAAATCTTCTATGATTGCTTTTTGTAAATTATTATGTTCTCCTATTGAAAAAGTCAATACATCATTTGATGGGGTAGTTACACTTAGTTTTGGAATTTCTCTTTGTCTCTTGAGTTTTTGGTCTAGCGGTTTAATATTTTTTAATGCTTGAGAAACCATTTTGTTCCAATTGGGAGAACCAAATTTTTTGACTAATGTGGCATAACTAGGATTTATCGCATAACCCCTGGTTGAATCATTAGTAGCTAAATTAGGATTTGATTGCAAAATAATTCCAGCCGTCGTTAAGAGGGTGTCTGAAAACTAGATAAAGTTAAGTATATTTTGTACGATATTATAAGTATGGTAGAACGAAAACCTTATCCCACAGACTTGAAAGACAAAGAATGGAAGTTAATAGAACCCTATTTTCCGAGTACGAAACA
>JBCCIA010000553.1:0-3600 GCA_039028475.1 Spirochaetota bacterium
ATTTTTAATAGCTTTATAGTCAAATTTTAGAGTGTTTACAATAAAATCAACATTAACAGTTGCAATGTAGGAGCTACATTTTTCTTGTTTATTCCTTTCAACCAACTGAAAAATTCTTTTGCAAATAGTATCCATTCTTAAATTATCGATAGGAATTCCAAGAATAAAACGTCGATCTTTCATTTTAGTAAGCCCCTCGACCAGTTAGAACAGCGGGAATGGTTTTTAGTAATATTTTTAAGTCAGTTAAGATGGATTGGGAATAGATATACTCTATATCTAGATGAACTTGGCCGTCAAAGTTTATATCACTCCTACCACTTACTTGCCAAATACACGTTATACCTGGTTTGATATCCAAACGTTTGCGTTGTTCTGGGTCGTATTCATACACTTCTTTGCTTACAGGTGGTCTTGGCCCCACAATTGCCATATCTCCTTTCAAGACATTCCACAACTGTGGTAGTTCATCGATGGAAAATTTACGAATGAATTTGCCAATTCTGGTGATTCTGGGGTCAGCTTTCATTTTGAAGGTAACTCCTCCTGTTTCATTTTCCTGAAGCAATTTTTCTTTCATGGCTTCGGCGTTTGTATACATGGAGCGCAATTTGTACATCTTAAAGATTTTCCCCCACTTGCCAATACGATTTTGGGCAAAAAAAATAGGACCAGAACTGTCGAGTTTTATCGCTAGCATTGTTAGCAACAAGAGCGGAGAAAGCAATATAAGTGCAATGGACGAAATGAGTATATCCATGGACCTTTTGATAAAATAAGTTGTACGTATTACCAAAGACCACAGACTTCTTTTGCGCCAATAGGTGAAGTTCAACCGCAAACGAGAAAAAAAGGTTCCTCCTTGGGCATACCTTTGGTAGAGTTGTTGCATTAGCTCTTCTTTATCAATGGTTTCTTGTGCTGGTTGTGGGGTGTTAGTGTTCATAGATACCTACCAAGGATTTGTACATTTTTTCAATTGTATATTTGCTTGTAAATAGGACTGTTTGTTTGTCCGATAGACTGACTCGCTTTTCTGTTGAATCTAGATAAGAAATGAGTAGATCTGCTTTTTCTGTTGCGGAAAAATTCTCTGCTATGATTCCTTCTCTGTCTTCTTGGAATATTTCATAAATAACATCATTTTCGAAAACTAAAACCGGAGGTGAGAAGCCGCAAGCCTCCACAATTGCCATCCCAAAGCTCTCCATTTTCGCAGTATGCAAGTAGAGTAAAGAATGTTGCATTAGGTAGTATGTGGTGTCTCGGTTGACAGTTCCAGCAAACTGAAAGTAGTTTTCAACGCCTTCTTGTATAATCAGAGAGTCAATCCGACTTTTTTCTATTGTATCGATGGGACCTACCAATAGAAACAATACCTGTCTATTTTGCGCTTTCAAATGCTTGGCGATGGGAATAAGGGCTATTTGGTTTTTTACGTTAGATATTTTGCCTACATTCAAAACATAGGGTTGCTTTGGTTGTGAGTATTCTAAATGCTCGGAATTCCATTGTAGATCTAAGCCTAAGTATACTACAGAAAATATATCTTTTTCTGGCAGCATTTTTGCCAGTAGATTCCTGTTTCTTTCCGAGACAGTAATGATTTGTAGCTGTGGCATCAGTAAAGAGTCGCGTGCCATAGATTCAATCTTTTTGTAATACAACCCTCCTACCTGTAAAAGATTTGCTTGCGAAAACTCTCTCCAAGGTTCTACGAGAAAATGAGCGGTAAAGATAACTTTTCGGTGTGTTTTCAACCTGTGCAGGGCAATAAGTGAAATGATATCGTGTGCATGGTATATTGTTTCTTCTGTTTCTATACGTTTGCAATTATTCTTGAGATGTAATATGATAGAATTGAGGTGATAGAAAAAAAACAGTTCCCAACTAGTCTTTTCGTACAACCAAAACAAGGCTTTACTTAGTTTACGTAAGAACTTGTCGGGAAGTGTATTCCATTCATAAGGTGTAACCAAAGATATATTTTTTTGTTTGCGAGTAAAGACGGCTAGGGTATCACGTATATGACAGGCAACTCCATTGCGGTCACTTCTGGCATTTTGGAAGGATACTAAAACAATTTTCACTTGAGCCTCCTATTGCTGAGTGGATTTCTAAAAAGTTTCCCCCAAGTGAAGCGTAATACTCCAAAGAATTGAATGTGTAAAGAAATACCAAGGTGTAAGGCATAGTAAATTGAAAATAGGAGATCAATATTCCACTTCTTTTGTATTTTATAAATTTTAATTAAGTTGCGAAATGCTAGGAAAAGACCTCCTAAAAGTATGAAAATACAAACTTGCCAGGATATTTGTAGGTAGTAAAGGATTACAGAGACAAATAATGCAGTCCAAGAAGCCCCAGCGATTAGTGTTACCCGTAAGAGCTCTTTCCACCAAAGTTTTTCCTGTTCATTGCGAAAACGCATTCCTAATTCTGCATAACCGTAACCGGTTCTATAAGCTCGTTTGTAATACTGTGAAAACTTGCGCATATTTATGTCATGGAAAGTCATGGTATCTTTGCTTCTCAGAATTCTATAACCCTTCTGACGGATACGGTAACTCAAATCTGGATCTTCTCCAGCAATGAGGTTTGCATCAAAAC
Organism: Spirochaetota bacterium; assembly: GCA_039028475.1. GTDB lineage: Bacteria > Spirochaetota > Leptospiria > Leptospirales > Leptospiraceae > JBCCIA01. The sequence goes on from JBCCIA010000553.1 coordinate 2,611, forward strand.
CACCTACTTCTTCTAATATTTTACGGCGAACCAAAACATCCCCGCCAAAATAGCGGCATAGCCCAGGCTCATATGACCATTCAACATGGATGATTCGGTGGAATATGTTCTTTTCGGGGTATTTTTCTTGCCGGTAGCCACAAACAGCGGCGATAGAATTCTCCATATAGGAAACAGCTTTTTTGAGCCAACCCTTCTCTAAAGTTGTATCACAGTCTAAAAAATGCACATAAGGGGAGGAGCCTAAAAGGTATCCCTGGTTTCTACCTTTCCCTGGCGTTGGGGAAGAACCCTGTAATACTATAGTCTTAACATTGGGATATTTTTGTGCGATTGCAATCGATTGATCACTGGAACCACCATCAGAGTATATGATATGTAGTTTTTCCTGTGGGTAGTCAGATGCAAGAATGGATTGCAAACAGTCATCCAAGTATTTCTCAGCATTAATACCAATGATTACAATGTCAATGTCAGGATATTGCATCTGTTTTCCTTGGTAATATTTTTGCTGGTATGCCCACTGCAACGGAATTGTTAGGAATGTCTTGTAAAACTACGGCATTGGCTCCAATCGAAACATTATTGCCGATTTTGATTTTTCCTAACAGCTTGGCTCCTGCTCCTATGTCGACGTTATCACCAATTTGTGGTGCTCCTGGATCTTCTACATTTTTTAAACCTACAGTGACACCATGACGGATGGTACAGTTATCGCCAAAACTGGCAAAACCACTGATGATGATACCTCCAAAATGGTCGATGCGAAAATTATTACCTAGCTTAACTTCACAAGGCAGTTCAATCCCTGTGATGATTTGTATCCATTTAAACCAGACTTTGTAAAAGAAAGATAAGATCTTTCGGATGATACTTGGTCTTACCTTATACCTCCATTGCCCAAAACGAAAAACGACCATAACCCAAAAACCTTGTTTGCTCCCATCTCCCTTATAAGTCTGTAAGTCTTTTTTTATATTTGCAAACATG
>JBCCIA010000554.1:0-3590 GCA_039028475.1 Spirochaetota bacterium
AATTCCTGATAAAAATAAGTTTAAATTTAGCCTATCGTTTCCTTTGCCTTTCAAGGAAGATAATCTTTCTCCCCAGCCTAAAATATTATTTTCTCTCTCATGAAAAACTCTAATATAGGAAGATATCTTAGAATTTGCGATACCAGCATACCAAGAGAGTAAGACAAAAAAACTAATAAATAATTCTAATGTAAAAATTATTAAGTACCACAACTCTTTTACAATAGTTTGAAAAATACTTAAACCGATAAAACCAGTTACTGTGGTTATACAAATTGCTAATAAAGTAAACCTTTTGGATTGCCAACCTAATACTTCATTGCGTAAGTTTTCATATTCTTCTTTCATATAATACTACTACCTTTCATTATAATCAAAAAAATAATCTCCCTTTTTTTTAAGGAATACGACTTCTAAAAAGGTCATATAATAAATTTTTAACCATCTTTATTCAACAGAGAGATCACTTGTCTTTCTTTCTCCAGAAATAGATTAACCAATTTAGAAATATTGATCCTTTTCTCTTGAGCTAATTTGGCATAGAAATCTTGGTTTTCAGTGTTTAGATAAATCGGAAGTTGTATTTCTTCTTTGGGAACATAAAACTTCCCTTTTACCGCATTTGAAAAATCATACTCTTCTTGCATTATATACCAATTTTACTTAGAATATAGTAGCTTGCCTACTCTTTTTTGTCTCTATCTTACTAAATCACTTTGAGCTTGTCTTAAAACAACATTCAGTTCCATTCGGACTCCGCTCTGGGAACGATCTACCAACCTTTTCAAAAAAGTTCGTAGAGAACAAGCTACTATTTTTTTTACAAAAACTATCCATTACCCCGCTTTTAGACGCAAATAGCTAATCCACTCTTAAAACAACTCTTTGACACATCTACGCGATTCCCAAGCATAAGGTTCAATGTCCGAAAATGTGCATGATAAATTTTGCAAGGCTTTACTCACCGAGAGAGAAAATGCAATAGACTTCTTACAGAACTTCCTACCAGAAGAACTTGTACAAAGTATGGACTTACAATCTTGCCAACTAGAAAAAGAGACATACATAGATAAAAACCTACAAGAAAAATTCTCCGACATCATCTACAAAGTCAAACTCCAAGACGAGACCACATATATCTACACACTGTTAGAACACAAAAGTAAAGCTTACCGCTTCACAGCCCTACAACTGCAAAAATATATGAACGCCCAATGGGAAAGACACCTTCAGCAAAATAAAAGAAGTAAAACTTTACCAGTCATTGTACCTCTGGTCATCTACCACGGAAAACGCAAATGGCCGTATTCTACAGAATTCAAAAATCTATTTTCTGGCAAAAAAGAATTCGCACCCTACCTGCCTAATTTTCAATTTATCGTACACGACTTGTCCGAGTATTCAGATGAAGAAATCAAAGGCAATGTAGTTCTACGCCTCTGCCTCTTGCTAATGAAATACATTTTTACTCCCGAATTACCAACAAAGTTACCAGAAATCTTACAACTGATCACACAAATTTCAGATGCGAATAAAGGCTCCCAAATCATAGAATTGACCTTAAATTACCTATCGCGTGGAACCGATAAGATTTCACTTGACACCGTAACCGAAATCATAGAAAATTTACCAGATATAGGAGCAAAACACGCAATGCCAACAATAGCAGAAACTTTAGATAGACAAGGGTATAAAAGAGGGTTTATAGCAGGGAAACATGCAGAAAAGAGAAAGGGTCTCTTGCGAACTGCTCTGTCATTGTGGAAGGAAGGTTGCGAACTTGGGCTTATTATGAAAGTTACGGGTTTTGAGAAAAACTTCTTACAAACTTTTATTCATACGGCAAATAGACTAAAAGTCGTTATGTAGATAAGTACAGCTTGCTCTAAACACACACTTTCTTTGTATCTATTTTAAGCATGCATCAGTATCACATTATTTAGTTACCAACCCTACTCAATCACCAACTTACCACCAGTCGTATTCTTCCATTCCCACGCACGTTGGGAAACTAGGTAGCCTTCATAGCCGGGAGGCTTGGTATTTTTAAACGATTTACGAAACCACTGGAACAGATCTTCGGCGGCTTTTAGAAAGCTCTCGTTTTTTTGTTTCTTCCTGATTGGTGTCTTGATTCAAAGCATTTTTGACAAAATAAACCCGACCAGGTCGAATCAAATTTGGTTTATAAGAGGGATAGAGAAATTCGATGACTGGGGAATTTGTAATCTCTATGGAGTAGTAATCCTGCTGGGCGATATACTCAACTTTAACATGCTGCTTATCTTCTGCTCGAAAGATATATTTCTGACCTCTAACTTGAAAATCATTATCTAGATTTCGTACCAACAGAGAGTCCACTAGAGTAACCGTTTTTGCAGGAAGAGGTTGTGGGGACACTAGCAGATTCTTCTCTTTCAAGTAATGATTTACTTCTTCTACATCTTCTGGAGTCAGAAAAAAATTGATTTGCTTACTTTTCACTCTTCTTCCCTTCTATGTTATTGTATGCATGAAAAATAGGCTTAATACCTGTCACTTTTTCTAACTCTGTCATAATGACTCTTTCCCGTTTCACTGGTTGTAAATTTTTATTTTGTTTGCCAACTTGGTGCAATTCAGATAAATTTTCATCCGCATCAAGACCGGCAAGGTCAACAAACCTTTTCTTTTTTCCAAAGATCCTTATCATTTTTTCAAATATAATAGTTAGACCCCGTTGCTTGGTATCGTTAGCTACTTCCAAGACTTTTTTTATATCACTACAATAAAAAAACTGTTGTATATAAAACGTTCGTTTAGTATCTTAGTCCAATATATAGGAAGTCATATGGAAGCTACACTAGAGGAAAAGATACAAAAATTACCAGAAGCGATGCAACACCAGGTATCCGAACTTTTAGATATACTGATTCATAATTCTAGTGTAAAAAAAGAAGTGGAAGAAAATCAGCTCTTAACTATGCGTTTGATCGAATTTATAATAACCACAAAAGATAACAAACTTCTAGAGAAAATAGAAACAACCATCCAAGAAGAACTGGATAAGCAAATGACTCCCTGGGAAAAACAGGAGTTAGAAAAAACAATTGAGAACTTAGATATAAACAATTGCACTCCTCATGAAGAAGTAATGGCAAGGATTGATAAAAAGTATGGCTTCTAAAAAGGTCATATGGGAAAATGAAGCAGAAAGAGATTTTGAAAGAATTGTGGCTTACCTGAAAGAAAATTGGGGAAACCAATCTGCTAAAAAGTTTACGGTTCAGGTAAAACAGAATATTAGACTGGTATCGGAACAACCGAAAATGTTTCCTACCATTTTCATAAAGCAAAGAATTCGAAAATGTGTAATAGTAAAACAAGTATCCATGTACTACATGGAGTTAGAAGTAGAAAATAAAATACTAGTGGTAAGGTTACTAGATAACAGATCATCTCCAGAGAAAATTCAAAAGAAGCTAGAGAAATATACTCGCGGGAATTGATTTTTTTATGACAATACAGTAACAGAAATAGCTTGTGTGTTTTGCTCCTATTTCTGTTACTGTATTGTCATAAAAAAATCAATTCCCGCGAGTATATTTCTC
>JBCCIA010000555.1:0-3582 GCA_039028475.1 Spirochaetota bacterium
GGGAGTTAAAGAAGCACCCAGGTATGCGTGTAGGTTCCTTTCGTTTTAAATACAAAGAAGGTGAACCCTATACGATACACTTGGTGCCTGCCAAAAAAGCTGAAAACAAAAGCAAAGAAAAACCGCTCCCCGATCATATCCCTATCAAGATAGATCCTAAAACGGGCGAACTTTACCAACAAGAGAGCCAGAAGTCAGGCTTCTTGGACTTTGTATTTCACTTACACTTTGATCTTTTTCTAGGACAGGTAGGTACCTACCTACTCGGTTTTGTTGGTCTTGCCTTGCTCTTCTTAACGGTAACTGGAGTTATTTTGTATGGTTCTTATATGAAAAAATTACTCTTAGGGGCAATCCGAACTCGTTCTCTCAACTTAGTAGCCAGTGACGCACATAAAATGGTGGGTGTGTTAAGTTTCGGATTCCAAGCTCTCATTGCCTTTACCGGTATCTGCTTAACCCTAGGGAAACTCGTCATCCAACTCTATGTCTACTTCGAACTGCAAGGAATCCTAGAACTTGCTAAAAAGCAGCAGATGCAGTTGCAGGTTCAAAACAAACCTGTTGCTCTTGCCTCTATCGACGCCGTTTTAGAGAATGGCCGCAAACAATTCCAAACTACTGGAGAAAATATAACAAATGTAATCTATCCCGGCAGTATCCAAGGAGACTACCATTTCTTAGTTTTGGGTGAAGCCAAAGAAGGGCTAGCCAAGTTTATTCCCAAACCATTGTTGATGAACCGTAGCAATGGTTCTTTGGTGCAAGCCCTGCAACTCCCTTGGTACATCAAACTGATAGCCCTGGCTGGCCCGTTTCACTTTGGCAACTTCGGAGGTTGGCCGGTTAAAATAATCTATTGTATCCTAAGCTTTGCTACGGGTGCCTTGGCGATTACAGGCTACATCATGTACTTCATCCGGCGACCACACCGCAAGCAGAACAACAAAGAAGAAAAACCAGAAGAGAAAGAATATGCAAAAACCTAATGAAAAAAAGCCGGCTATCTACACCATTCCAGTGAGCTTCAGCCTTTTATTCCTAGTAGGAGTGTTTCTAGCTGTGCTAGGAGAAGGTGTCTATGACATTTTGGGAGCCATTCTCATGCTTCCTAGTTTCTTAACTCTGATCTGGTTTAGCCTGCGTCCCCTTTGGCAAAAAACAAACAATGACAACTCTTCCGAGGTATAAGGCAATCCAAAAAGTAGATACACCCCAGCGGAACGAAGCTATGCAAGACTTAAAAGATACAAACATTTCAGGTTACGCAAATTTAGATACCAAGTGGCAAAGCTATTGGGGACGTGGCTTTATCAAACGTTCGTTTCTCGCATCTTTTTTACTACATGGTTCTTTTGTTGCTCTGTTGGTAGTAGGCTTGGGTATGAAAATAAAACCCAAGTATAGGAAATTCCAACTTTCCGATTCTACCACAAACAAGAAATCCTTGCGCATCAGTGTCAATACGACACGCCCGAAAATTCCCTCTATAGCCAAGCCGAAAAAACAGGCAAATAACGACACGGAGGACGAAAAAGGCGAAGAAAATACCAAAGAGGTGAGTCGTTTCAATTCCGATGTCCTACTCAAAAACCAAAGGGAAATTTTTAACAGTATCACCTACCCACGTATGGCTCGCCGTATGGAGTGGGAAGGACGGGTTCGTATCCAAGCCACGGTAGCCGCTGATGGCAGCGTAATCAGTGTACGAGTAGCAACCAGTTCTGGTTATGGCATCTTAGACGATGCTGCCTTAAAGGGTGTACGCAGCCATAGCTTTGTTGCTGGTACAAAAACGGAGACGGTAACTCTTTCGTTCCGCTTCCAGTTGAATAGATAAAACATAATAATACAAACAATGTTAGGATAAAAAACTCAATAGAAAAGGTTCGTTATGAATGAGATAATTCGCAATATACCCGACTGGCTCATCCCAGTCTTAATTTTACTGATCTCGATTATAGCCGTAGCTGTCATCTTCGACAGGATTCGCCTGCTAATCTTCAAAACAGGTAGCATCAGTCTCAAGGCAGAACGAGAATTGTTGGATTTGGTACGCACAGGAAAGTTAGACGAAGCCTTGGAAATATGCCAAAAGCAGGCACGCAAGCACCCTGGTTTTGCAGTTTCGGTAACACTCATTGAATCGGCGAAAATGGGTTTGAACTTTCGCGCCACTTTGGAATCCGAAGCCCATAGAACTACCAAACTCCTAAAGAAGTTCCTCCCTACCTTGGGTACCATTGCCACAATAGCTCCTCTTATGGGACTCTTGGGGACTGTTACGGGTATGATAAAAAGTTTCCACGCCTTCGACAACAACAAGGTACAAAATGCACAGTTGGTAGGCGGGATTGACGAAGCCCTAATTACCACTACGCTTGGTTTGATTGTGGGTATCCCTAGTTTGATTGTCTACAATTACTTGGTCAACCGCGTCAACCTCATCGCCGAAGAAACCTTCATCCTCAGCGATCAAATTGTCGAGGAACTCGACAGCCACGCGAAACAGGTACAACCAATAACAGAAGGAGTACAGAATGGCTAATAAGCAGCGACGTAATAAGACGGTCATAATGGAAACAAAACAGGGGATTGATTTGGCTGCAATGGTAGACATTACCTTTCTCTTGCTGGCCTACTTTCTTATCAACTCTACCCTGGCCAAAACTCCTTCCATCAAAATCGACCTACCCAAATCGGAGACCTCTTCCTATGTGAGCGAAGAGGCGATCAACATCCACGTCAAAGAAAACGGTAAGATCTTCATCAATGCCCAGGAGACTGAGGCGAAGGAACTGACAGGCACACTAAAAAAGGTTCTCGCCAAACGCAAAGGGAAAACTCCCGAAGTCAATATCAAAGGGGATAAAAAGACGCAATACCAGCACGTTATTAGTACAATTGACCGTGTTCGTAAAGCTGGTTTGGAGAAGTTTAATCTGACGACGCAGCGTTGAGTATGGTTTTTAGGCTTAACGCTACTATGAACATATAACGTCTTGGGTGTGGTAAGACGTTATATGTTCATAGCTTAACGGAAATTTTTTATACACTTAGTATGAAAGACTTTTTTTGAAATAAAACAATTAAACCACAGAAAATTCGGTATTCTTTCTTTTATAGGGTGGTTGCAATCCAAGAACAATGTCGGACTTAGGAACTCCTTGTTTTATAAATAAGGCAGATAGCTCTTCATCTGTATTATTTTCTTGAATCCAAATTTTTTCATCAATTATATCTAAATGAAATATGCAATTGTGAATCCTTTCCAGTTCATTCCAACCGACATGGTATAAGAAATAATGATCATTTTCTTTGTCTGTTATGACTTGAATAGCAATGTCACCAAAATAACCTACCCCGATGGCAAACAGGTAACGTATACTTATGATGCAAAAGATAGAATGAAAACTGTCAAGGATTGGAATAATAATACAACGACTTATAACTACTTAGATGATAATCGCCTTAGTAGTGTAGTCTATCCAAATGGAATCTTAACTACCTATACTTATGATGTTGCAGGACGAATGACAGCTATGGAAACTAAAGATGGTAACACAATAATTTGCTCCTATA
>JBCCIA010000556.1:0-3551 GCA_039028475.1 Spirochaetota bacterium
CCCGGCACTCTGCAAGGCAGTGTTACATACAATTACATAAGCCAACATGTAAATGTATGCCTACCAACCTGTCCAGCATTTGTCACCGAATAGAGCGAAACTCTACAATGGAACTTGATTTTGGTTTCCAGCACGATACACCACTCTTGTGTTTTTCTGTCTGACATGTGTCGCTAAGGAGCACTGTTCTAAAAATATCACTATGCATAGGAGGATGTAATCAGTCTGAAATCAGACACTGAGAGTCAGTACCACGGTCTTACAGAGATGATGGGGCGTTCTGCTATACCCAAATCAGCAGTTGCTACCCTAACTGGTGGGTTTCATATTCTCAATCCCAGATTACGTTGGAAAATATTCGGTTTTTATCCAAGAAGAGGATGCAAATTCCAATTCTACAATGGAATATTTCGAATTTTTTCGCAAATACAATTTGATTGAATTCCGTTCGTTCTTGCACCCACTGGATGAAGAAGGCATACTTAGTATTGTAACTGGCATGATTGCTTTTTTGGATTCCAAGCTACAGGTACCCAGCGAAGAAATTGCTTGTGTCCTCTTTACTGCCAAACGCCCTGACGTACTTTTTTATAATTTCAATTGTACACGAAAGAAACCAGGAGTTTACCAAATCACAGGTTTATTGTTCTTGCCCATTGATTTAGTGGTAGTCGAAGAATTGCCAATGGATCTTGCTTATAAGGTGGTTGGGGGAGTACAAGTTCTCTCACCAGAAAAAGTTTTCCAAGCTGTGCAGAACTTTTTTAACAAGAAAGAAAAAATCAATCCAGCGGTACTAGACGAACTCATCATTTTATATTACCAACAACATAGTAGAAGATCGAAAGAATTACGCTTAGAGATGGAGGATATGGAAAAACGTCTGGATGATATGAGAAACGGTTTGTTACTCCTAGAAGGAGCAACAGTAAAAAAACGTATCCATTTGCGAGAAAAAAGACAGAAGAGAAGACAGTCACAACAAATAGCAAGTAACTTACACAAGCAGGGATTACCCATACAACAGATTGCCCAGAGTGTCGGTATTCCTCAATACAAATTGATTCGCTTGTTTTCCTATATAGGTTTGTGATGCAGGTATTCCCCAGAGAACTGTTGTTCTCCAGGGAAAAATTGTCTTAGTTGCGAGTAATCGCAATAGGAGTAATGGTAGTTTCGGTGAATGACCCGCTTATATCACCATCTGTTCTGGTGATGTTGATGTAAGTATAGTAGTCATACCCTTCGGTTAGCTTGTAAATTCTGCGGTTACCAGCTTTGTCAGTCACTCGTATCCACGCGACTTTCCAAGTTCCGCCTTCCTCGTTGTTGGCAGTGGCAAAAACGGAAGAACCTTCGTATTTGCCACTTGTTGCATTGAGGCTAAGAGAAACCGATTTGGATACCCCCAAGCTGTCGTCTAGTAGTTTTAGAGGGCTGTAAAGTAGCGCACTCACACTCCTAACACCTGATATTTCCGTGCTACTGCTGGAAGTGGAGGTACTGGTAGAGGTATCTGTTGTGGTTGCCGTAGCCGTGCCGGTGCTCGAAGCAGTATCTGTAGAACTACTCGTTGCAGTATTTGTGGAAACACTTGTTTGATCCGTACTAGTCGTTAGTGTTGCAATGTCTGCTACAGTTAGGCTAATGGTAAAAGTTTCATCAAAAGCGACTTCTGTTTTGTCTGTCTCAATAGCTTGCAATTCTGGAGCATAAAAGTCAGCTGTGGCTGTTGTTGCCGCATTCAAAATAGTAAAACCTTGGTTTACCGTGTCTCTGCTATAGAACTGACCGTTCCCTACGGCATCGCTAATCCACATGCCACCGACTTTCCACTGCCCATCTGCGCTGGTATTTCCTTCGGCAAAGGAGTAAATGGTAGTAGAGCCAGTATAGGTTCCGTTGGTATTGTCTCCAGAAGTTCTTTCCAAGCGGATATAAGCGGTATTTCCTAGGTAGTTGCTACTGGCACTCCACCAGGAATAACTTTGTAGTCTTGCGTCTATATAACGCACCCCACTTGCTTTTCCAGTTCCGCCACCATCTGTTGCAGTGACTGTTACGGTTATGGTAACTTCGGTAGGAGTAGAGGTCGAGGTAGATAAGTCAATGTCGGTGGAAATAGGGTCTTGCGTTGCCCCTCCGGTGATTTCTGATTTTAGCACAAGGCTGGAAGTATCAATTACTGGGGTTTCAGTATCAGGAGAAGAACCGCTTACTACAAACTCAGGAGCGGTGATTTTCGTATCGATTTGTTGGCCACAGCCATTGATCGCATAGTTTGTCTCGCTAACCGAACTTTCTAAAATATACGTTCTCTCATTGCCAGCATTGTCTCTGGAGGAAATAGAACCCAATTTCCATGTTCCATTTTCTACATAATCTGGTATGCTCGCATCTCCCTCATAGAGACCTGTTTCGCTGTTTAGTGTCAGAGTTGCATAGGCTGTATAGCCACTTCCAGATTGCCTCTTAGGACTGAATAGTCTAGCAGTTACACTTTTAATTCCACTGGCAGCTTTCGCACTATCTGTTCCTTCATTGCCATCTACGAGATTCGCTTTTATTTGCATAGTGCCAGAACCGGAAGAAAGATCCAGGGTAGAAGCACCTAACTCAGTACTTACAAGTTCGGGGGGAGCAGTATCGCCTTGTGGGTTGTAGCCACACACAAAGGTAAGAGGGGAGGGAGGTTGGGTAGAGCTACTAGAAACAGATAAAACGACTACCTCTACAGAACCATCTGCATAGGTAATGGTAGCCTTACCTTCTTTGTTTGTGCTCAGTGCGTCGCTCGTTTCGATTTTTATCTTAAACGCCATACTTTTGTTTTCTGTCGTAGTGATAACAGCATCGTACTCACCAATGGAGAGAGTAAAGGACAGGTTTCCGCTATCGTCCGTTGTGGCAGAAGTCGCAAACGCAGAACCAGTGGTTGTAGATGTAGTGGATATCGATGTATCCGTTGCCGTGGATGTTGCGGTGTCTGTCGAAGTAGAGGATGCAGTATCTGTGGATGTTGCGGTCCTAAGACTAAAAGAGGATTGTATACTGGAAGAAGTTGTTGTCGTACTGGTCGACTGGGAAAAATACACCATCGAATTTGCAACAGCGGTTCCTCCGTTGGTAATATTTGCACTAATGTTAAATGTCAAAGGTTGGAATGCCAAAAATAAAAATGCTTCGTCTTGTAAGGAATCATTTTGTTTCGGGCCACAAGAGAGCAGGAGAAAAATGGCACATAAGACCATTAAAGTTCTTTTCATACTATTACCTCAAATCACTAAAATCTTTTTTTATTTTATTCAGTTCGTTTAGTTACATAAACAAATAGAGGTTTAAACTTTCTCACAAATTTTAAATTATTTCTTTTTTAATAATCCTTTTAGCTGAGGAATATTGGAAAGGTTCTTGTCTAGATATATTTCAATTCGTCTGTTGGCTCTTCTTCCTGCAGCCGTTTGGTTGGATTGTACCGGTTCTGAAGCTCCCATTCCTTTTGTCGAAATTTTAGATGCTTCTATTCCAGCGGAAATAAATATTTTTTTGAC
>JBCCIA010000557.1:0-3551 GCA_039028475.1 Spirochaetota bacterium
CTGATATAGGTAGAGAGTACGAACCCATTATACGTATCAATAGCCAATCAGGCAAAGGAGGAGTCGCCTATATTTTACAAGAAAAGTTTGGTATAGAATTGTCACCGGAAGAAAAAAAGCTAGTATCAAAACTGGTGCAAGAACAAACGGAAACTCTTGCTAGAGATTTAGAGGAGAAAGAGATTTTTGCTATCTACCAGAAATGGAAAACTTCTTTCAGAAACAACAGGAATTTTTTACAAGGTAATTATGATTTCTTACCCAAAAGAAAAGATTAATGTCCTTTTACTGGAGAATATCCATCCCAATGCCTTCCAACTCATCAGCAAGGATGGATTTACCGTGAAAACAGAAAGCGGTGCTTACTCAGAAGAAGAACTGCTTTCTATCATTGAATCTACCCATATCATCGGTATACGTAGCAAAACAAATCTTACCGAAAAGGTCTTGCGCAAAGCACAAAAATTGCTGTCTATAGGTTGTTTTTGTATTGGTACCAATCAGGTCGATACAAAAACTGCCGCAGAAATGGGCATTCCAGTTTTCAATGCACCGTACAGCAATACCAGAAGTGTTGCTGAGTTAGTGATTGCGGAGATTATCTTTTTAGCTCGTAAGGCAGGTGATTTATCGCAACTAGCACACCAAGGTAAATGGCAAAAAACTGCCAAAGGTTGCCATGAAGTTCGTGGAAAAACCTTGGGAATTGTTGGGTACGGGCATATTGGTACGCAGGTTTCCGTTTTAGCCGAAACCTTGGGTATGAAAGTAATCTTCCATGACATCCTTACAAAACTACCCCTAGGGAATGCAATTGCTTGTTCTAGCTATGATGAACTACTACAACAAGCCGACTTTGTTTCGTTCCATGTTCCCGAAACCCAAGATACAGTAGGGCTACTGAGTAAGGATAAAATGCAACTGCTCAAAAAAGGCTCCTATGTACTTAACTTATCGCGAGGAAAAGTCATAGACATTGAGGCGCTCAAAGAAGCTCTTGGTTCAGGCCACATTGCAGGTGCTGGGATTGATGTATTTCCCCAGGAACCCAAAACCAATGCAGATGCCTTCCAATCTCCCCTAATGGGCTTGAACAATGTAATTCTAACCCCCCACATTGGTGGTAGTACAGAAGAGGCACAGGCTAACATTGGCATTGAAGTAGCAGATAAGCTCATAAAATATGTCAATAACGGCTCTACCTCCACTTCGGTAAACTTTCCCAATGTAGAACTGCCAATGATGAAAGACCACTATCGTATTTTAAATGTTCACAAAAACCTGCCAGGTTTCTTACGCGATATAAACCATATCGTTTCTGAATTTGGAGCAAATATTATCTCACAGCATTTGGGAACACGAGAAGATGTGGGGTATTTGATCATGGATATCAATAAAGAACTAGGGGATAAGGTCAAAAATGCAATTCGTGACCATAAAAACAGCATCAAGACAAGAATTCTCTATTAATCGGGAGGCATGTATGCGATCGTTTGTTCTCTATCTGCTTTTTACATTCTTATATAGCTTCGCCACCTTACCGATCCTGAGCAAGGCTTTTCGCGTAGGGGAATCTTTGAAATATAAGATCCGTTGGGGTTTGATGACTGTCGGCTATTCCAATATGTCTGTTGTTGGTAAAATCCATTATAAGGGCAAGAAATGTTTCGTTTTTAAAACGGAAGCCAGAGGGACAAAATGGGTAAATACATTCTTTCCTGTAAAAGACAAAATAATCAGTTTTTGGGACCCGGTCAGCCAAAGACCCTACTACAGCGAAAAAGATCTCAATGAAGGTTTCTACCACAGACACCATACAGTAATTTATGACCATAGCAAGCGAATTGCTTTTTGGAAACAAAAACGTATTTCAGGCAATACAAACAAACGAGGGGTCAGACGCAAAAATGCGAAGTGGAAATTTAAAAAGGGCGTTACCCCTGGCTTGCCGGTAAAATTCCAAGATATGCTCTCTGCTATCTATTACAACCGCGCCCACCCTGCCAAAGGAGAACCGGGTAAAACATTCTATTTAAAAGTATTTGATGATTTAAAGCTAGGTACCATGAAAATGTCTATTCTGCGCCGAGAAACGATTACCCTAGAAGTGAATGGTGTAGAGAAAACCTACAAAGCTCTTGTGACTAAACCATCTTACAAAACAAGTGGAATATTTCGTTCTAAAGGGAAGGTGTTGATCTGGATCAGTGATGATGAAAAACGCATTCCTTTGAAAGTGACTTCCAAAATTCCCTATATGGGTCATGTCACGGTTGAATTTATAGGTGGTACATTTTGAACACTAGGAGCAAACTCCATACGGTAGCTCAGCCGGATCAACGATAGATCATCTGTCAAGCGACCTTTTTCTTTGATATACTTAACAACCTGCTTGATGTCACCTTTTCCTTTCTCGACATTGCGTAGGAATAGGGTTTCATCCTCATTGAGAACTTTTGTGTTTCCAGAAGCAACAAACTCAATATCGTCTCTTCCGTCAGAACCACAGAAGAGAATATCCCCTGGCTCTAAAGCAAACTTCATAATAGTAAACTCTCCAATGCTTAGCTCTGTCCCTAGTTTAGGCATGTACGGAGCATCTTCTCCTAAAAAACCAGCAACTTCATCACGGTACAGTACAAGATAGGGGTGCTCGGCATTAAAATACCACATTTCTCCCGTTGCTTCATCGATAATCCCTAATACCGCTGATAGTAACATAGAACCGTCAAAAGTTCTAAATACGCTGTCTAGTTCTTTGTATATTTCTTCCATCCATTCTGCGGGTGAGATTGTCAAAACTCTATCGTTACGAGCCGAACGTCCCAAAATATTATTTACAACTGTACCGGCAACAATGGCTCCACCTGCCCCTTGCATAGATTTGCCCATTGCATCTCCGTTGAAAAAGAATACATAACGATTCTGTTCATTGTAAAAACGCAAGTTTCCTGTGATACATAGATCACCTCCGAGTTCTGACTTTCTATCTCTAAATTCAAACTTCTTCTTTTGCTCGATGTAGAACGTTGACTTTACATAACGTGACTTATTGTAATTCGTGGTAAGTGGTTTTTCAATCAGAGAGGTAAGAAAATAATCACCATTCTGTTGGATATTCAAGGCCTCGATTTCCTGCATTTTCTCTACAACTTCTTTGGTGCGATCCACAACCTTCTGTTCTAAATTTTCGTTCAACTCCTCCATTCTATTGTGGATGTAGATAAACTTATTGGCAAGAATCGTTGCGATCGTCATAACATATGCAAAGAAGGCATATTTCGATAGAGCAAAACCTGTGTTGAGAACAGCTGAATCTACTATATCATAAATCCCTGCAATCAGAGTAATCACCATTCCTGTAAAAAGTCGTTTTGAGTTGGGTATTTTTTCACGTATTGCTCTGAGGTAAATCGAATGAATGGCATATGGCAAACAAATAAATATTGCAGTAAACTGCCAAAGGCGCAGAAGATACTCGCATTGGTACATATCCAAAAAGAGAGTTAAGACACTAATGCTAGCATGAAAATAGGAAACGAACTTTAGAA
>JBCCIA010000558.1:0-3539 GCA_039028475.1 Spirochaetota bacterium
GAAAAAACTATAGAAAGCTATAAGAAAAAGTTGAACCAAGAAACACATAGCATTTTTAAAAAAGAAGAATATAAAATTGAGCTTGCTAGCAAAAACCATATCCGCCATCTAGAAGAAAAACTCATGCGACAAGAGGCGAAGGTTAAGTGGGAGCAAAAAAGTGAAAACAAAGCGGTGACAAACCGTACAAAAAATGAAATACTCAAAGCGAAAGAAGAAATGGAAAAAAAATTGCGAGAAGTCAAAAGGGGCAGCCAAATCAAACACCAAATCAATTTGTTCCAAGTTTACTATGGTTCCTTACTTTAGGCTCATAAAAAAAGATCGTTTTGAACAAAGGATGTAATTTATGGATTGGAATATAGATCCTGTTATTATAAAACTATTTGGTGCACTTGAAATTCGCTATTATAGCCTTCTCTTTGCCTCTGGCTTGTTTTTTGCTCTCAATCGAGTTTCGAAGTTTATGCTGGCGGAAGGCTACCCAGAGGAATACCCAGAGAGGATTTTTCTCTACATAGTCATAAGCCTAATTCTCGGAGCACATTTTACCCATCTGATTTTTTATGAACCAGGTTCGCTTCTCAATATAAAGAGAATCCTCGCCTTTGGTAGTGGACTTGCCAGTCATGGTGGGGTAGTGGGGGCGCTATTTGGACTCTGGCTTTTTTGTTATAGAAACGAAGTATCCCTGCGTTCTTTGTACCAAATTACCGATATGATTGCTGCGGTTGTAGGTGTGACAGGTGGTTGTATCCGTTTGGGAAACTTTTTCAATTCTGAGATTATCGGACGGGTAACGGATGTACCTTGGGCAATTACTTTTTTACGCGTTGACTCCAAACCCAGACACCCCGCTCAGCTGTACGAAGCTATCGCACTTTTTACAATGGCTATCGTCTTTTATCCGTTGTACTTAAAACAACGAGACAAGCGTGAGCCAGGTTTCTTTCTCTATCTCTTTCTCGCGATTTACTTTGTCATTCGCTTCTTGGTAGAGTTCATCAAGGAATACCAAAGCGAAATCGTAACATCTGGGGCGACTCTAACTATGGGACAGTATCTAAGCATACCGATCGTTATATTCACTGGTTATATGGTGTTCCAAAAGGCAAAACGCAAAGAAGGAGAAATCGTGATTCCAAAAGAAGTTAAAAAAACTCCAGCTCCTAAGAAGAAAAAGTAATGCTTGTATCAAACTTTACGTAGGATAGAAAAATAGGTACCATGAAACGGTTCAACATTACTGGCACTTGCATTCCCCATAAGCATTATATGGTGGATATTACTGGCAAGTTAGAACAGATCATTCCCCTCATCGATGCGGGGGAATACCTTGTCATCAACCGTCCCCGACAATTTGGTAAAACTATTACCATATGAGCTTTGCGGCAGAAGAAATCGCAGGTATGTTACAGGATTATGAAACAGATGCGAAAAGTGGTATGGACACTTCACTCATGTCACAGGAGATCCATAAATTTACCAATGGCTATCCCTATTTAGTTAGCAAACTCTGTAAGCTTTTAGATGAGACATTCGCTAAAGATTGGAGTATTGCCGGTCTGCAAGAGGCGATTCATTTATTATTAACAAAACAAAATACTCTCTTTGATGATATTGTCAAAAATGTAGAAAATAATACAGAGTTGTTCACTTTATTTTCATTTCTAATTATCGAAGAAAAAAATCTTAGTTATAGTCTTGCAAATCCTTTGATCGATTTGTCCACAATGTATGGTTTGACGATGGAAGGAAAAAACAAGAAGCTCATCGTACATAATAAAATATTTGAGATATTTCTATATGAGTACTTTGTTTCCAAACTGGAAACAACAAGACTTTCTCCAGCTACTTATAATTTTCAGGATAATTTTGTAAAACAGAATGGCGACTTGGATATGGAAAAAGTATTGTTGAAATTTCAACAGTTTATCAAAGAAACATACTCCAATAAAGACGAGGAATTTTACGAAAGACAGGGACTCTTGCTTCTTATTGCTTTTATAAAACCCATAATTAATGGAACAGGCTTTTACTATATCGAGAGTCAGCATAGCTATGAAAGACGCTCTGATATGATCCTCACTTTCAATAAAAAAGAATATATCTTAGAACTCAAAATTTGGCATGGGGAAGAATATCATAAGCAAGGCTTACAACAACTATCTGGCTATCTAGATAGCAAAGGTCACAACACAGGCTATTTGCTGGTGTTTAACTTTCAAAAGAACAAAGAGTTTACTAGCCAATGGCAAGAACTGGATAGAAAAAAGATTTTTCAGGTTATGGTCTAGGAATCCCTACAAGTGGTTGTAGCATTGTGTTTTTTATGATGACTATGTAGAAAGTTAAATAGTGTTTGTAAAGATTTAAGAACTAATGAATAAATATTTTCTGTTGTCCCTACTAATTTTCTCAGTATCATTATCTTCCAATAAGAAAGAGATACATATAAAACAATCAAAACTATACCGAGACTTTCATGGGAAAATACATCATTTAGATTCATGGAATTTTCTTACAGATGTTTTACATTTAAAGGTAATGAAGACAGAACAAGAGAGCTTGCAATATAGGGTTAGAAAAAAGAAATATACCGGTTTTGTGCTTGAGAAAGGTGAAAAAATGTATTATTTTCTCAAGAAGGCAGGTAAAAGAAGAGCGTATTACTTAAGTCTTTATAGTGGTATATTTTTTGGTACTACTTATATTAAACAGATTTCACTAATATCAGGGAAACCTGTTTTGATTAGGTATTTAGATACTGCCAAAAAGTTGCAGAACAATAAATATGGAATAGCCAAAGAAAAATATAAGTATGACCAATTTGGTAATGAAATTTTACGAGAATTTAGAGATGAACAGGGGAGACTCGCTGCAAAAAATGGCATTGCCAGAGTTGTTTCCAAATACAACCAAGATGGGCATCGAATTCTAGAAGAGTTTTATGATGCGAAAGGAGAGTTAAAAGAAGATAAAAGCGGTATTGCAAAAAGGAAGTGGGATTATAAAAAATACGAAGAAGAAGGTTTGCTATCTATCTTATTTTCCACATACAACAAAAGTGGATATATTGTTAACAACTTTGAAACTGTCAAAAAATATGATAACAATGGATTACAAGCAGAGGAATGGTATTTCAAAAATTCTGATCCTCTTCATGACTCTGCCTATGTTCATAAATACCAATGGGAATATGACCAAAAAGGTAATATAACAGAAGAACGTTATATTGGTTTTGACTGGAGGGATAGAAAAGAGTCGATTCGATCCGTAGATGGTTATTCCAAATACCAATGGTTTTATAACAATTCTGGGCAGAGAATATTGGAAAAGAGTTTTTTTGGAAAACAGGTTATGAGAATATTTAAATATCCAATGGTCACTGCAAAATCACAGAAAGATAAGATAAATCCTATCTATTTCAAATTAAAACCACAGAAGGAATTGGCAAATAAAACGCAAAAAAGAAAGAGAAACTCCAGCATTCAGGAGTATAGTTATGACTCGAATGGAAATCTTTACAAAATTGTCGA
>JBCCIA010000559.1:0-3518 GCA_039028475.1 Spirochaetota bacterium
CATCGATATTTTTCTTAACAGCCTACCAGCATACATTTCAAGTTACCAATACGAAGAAGCTGTAAAAATAAGCCAAATATTTTTAGATAAATTAGGGTTTAAATACAATGTGGAAGAAGAAAATTTTAATAAAAAAAGACTCGAGTTACTAGAGCATTTGAAATCACCACAGATTGCCATTAAAATAGGTGAAGAAAGAGAAATTAAAGATATACGCATTCGCTATATTTTAAGAATCCTTTTTCAAATTTCTCCCATCCTTTATTTGAATCGAGAAATCACAAAACTACACTATGCTTCTATTGTTGAGTCAAATATCGCCTTAGAACACCAAATACCAGTTACAAGTGTTTTAGGAATTATAAAATTCTCCATTTTAGAAATTTTAGACAACCCAAAGTTCATACACCAAACAGCCAAAGCACTGGTAAAAGAAATAAAAAACAGACGAAGCCAATCGCAAATAGAATTCGGTATGATCTATACTTTGTATGCAAATTTTCTCTTACCTTGGCGGGAAAAGATGTCATTGGCAGAAAGCTACAACAGAATAGCCTTTGAGACAGGAATCGCCAGTGGCAATTTGCTTTTTGCTGGATATTCTTTACAAAATGATATACGCAATTTATTCTTTTGTGGCAATCCAATACTGTATTTGAGTGAACGCTTAATAGAATATATGAGCTTTACAATACTCAAGGAACCAGGTCTATCTCACCAGACGTTAAAGTCATTTCAAATCATTTTTAATCTTTTCTTAGACAATAAAAAAAGCAATATGCAAGATATTGGCGAGCATAGAAGCTTTCTCGAAACAAGAAAAGATGCTTGGTCTACAAGTACGCATTTGTCCTTAGCAGCCCAATTTTATTACCATATAGGTGAGATAGATAAAGCCTATGACTATATAGAATTATCCATCAAAGAAGGCAACTTTATTGAAAGTCTAGCCTCTTTAGTTGTTATAAATACATACTACCAGACGTTGATTTACTTCAAATTGACTGGACGTGAAAAATGTGACAATCGACAGATTTTAATAGATCAGATTGATAAGAATTTAAAACGCTTTCAAACCTGGGTAGACCATTGTGAAGAGAACTTTATCCATTTCTATCTGATTCTAAATGCATGTAAATTAGCTTGGGAGAAAAAATATTGGGAAGCATTGGGAGAGTTTGATCTGGCCATTCAGAAAGCTATCCAGAATGGTTTTATCCAAGTACAAGGCTTGGCTAACGAATTAGCAGGAGAGCTGCTTGCAAACAATCAAAAGAAAAACTTGGCCAAATCTTATATGACAGAATCATACCGTTGTTATGAAAAGTGGAATGCAAAAATAAAGCTAAAATACTTACGTGAGAATTTAACCGATTACTTTTTAAACAAAATCACAGATGATGATCTCATCAACGAAACTTATCAAAAAAATTTATCAGTGCAAAAAGATAATATCGAAATCCAATCCATTTTTGAGATCATTAGCACTATTTCGAAGGAACTAAAAACAGAAAACTTATTAAAAAAGATCCTAGAAAATCTCTTACGTTTCACAGGTGGGAAAATTGGAGCCTTTATTACACATGAAAACTATGACTTTTACCTGCATGCAATTGCCTCTGAAGAAAGGATAGAGTTCTTTCCTGCACCTGGAAAGATCATAACAGATCGGGATATTTTACCCATGAATGTCATTTTTTATACACACAACAGTGGTGAAGAAATTATAATAGAAAATGCGATACTAAATACAAACTTCAACAATAATAAATATATCTATGAAAATAATATTCTTTCTATCCTCTGTATTCCGATAACAGTGAAAAACCAAATGAATACATTTTTGTATCTGGAAAATCGAGATGTCGAGAATTTCTTCAGCAATCGTAAATCACATATTCTCAAGATGATTTTAAGCCAAGTAGTTATCTCTATTGAAAATGCCCAGCTGTATTCTTATAAAGAAGAAGCCTTACAAGCAAATAGCCAAATTGCGTTAGCAAATCAAATACAGAAATCTCTTTTCCCCCATAACCCTCACATTGAGGGTTTTTCGATTGATTACCAAACAATCAGCAAAGATAAGATAGGTGGGGATTATATTGATATGATCTCTAAAAATGGTAAAGATACAATCATTATCGGTGACATCAGTGGTCATGATCTGCATTCAGGTCTACATGTCTTTACATTGCAATCTTGTCTACAAACAATGTCCTATATTGAGAAAGACTTTACACTATTAGAAACAGCTAACTTAATCAATGAAGTTCTATCTAGTAATATAGACCTTTCCAATGAACCAAGCTCATTGGATGCGACAATTCTCATGTATGAAAGAGAAGAAGATAGATTTTATTATTGTGGGAATAACGAAGATTTCCTACTTTACCGAGCTAAGAGAAATACTGTAGAATCTATAGAAGTGAATGATTTTCTATTTGGTTATGGAACACTCATCAAAGATGCAAATGACTTTGAAGAAAATTTTTTTGAAATGGAGGAAGGAGATATTGCGTTTCTATACACTGATGGAATCATTGACTCTACAAGTAAGAAAAAGACCCGTACGATGTATTCTAAAGAATTATTGATAGAAATTCTGTTGGCCAATCATTCGCTACCTCTGGAAAAAATCATCGAACAAACGATTGCAAGCCTCAAGGACTATAACGTGCATGATGATATAACATTGTTTTTAATCAAAAAGAACAAAGGAACTCAGTCATTTTAGAAGTTGCATATACACTTCCGTCATTTTATGTGAAGCTGGTAAAGTGAGATGGTGTGGGTCAATAAAGCTGCGCGGATCTTTTAGATAATCTCTTAAGTCGTAAAATTTGTAACTTTTGTCAGATGACAACTCTTCTAAATAAACCAAATACTCTTTGTACCAAGTAGAATCTCCGTACAAGCCCAATTCCAAAGGGTTTTCAGGGTTATTGACCAATACCACTTCGATGTTGTTTTGCAAGGCTTTTGCAACCCCCTTTTTCAAATAGGCAAACTCTATCCAAGGTTGGAATTTTTCACCTGCTAGGGCTTGTTTTCTTTGGTGTAGCATATTCATGCGTGCAGTTTCTGGACGTATCGGTGCATCTCTATAGAGGCGTTCATAATAGTCATTTCTATATTCTTGTAAGCTCATCTTTTCAAAGCGATGCTCATCTATAAAATCACCACGTGAATAAGCTATGTCCCTATCTTTTTTATGACGACAAAAATTTTGTGAAAGACGAATACCATAGGTATACTTTTTGCCATATTGACGGGGATTCACCATATTTGATAAGACAGGTTTGTCAGTCACAATTTTTAAAATAGCATGTGACTTATTCCCAGGTATATCTACTGCAAGATTTACCCATCCCCTCTGCTTATAAATGACCTGTTTCATTATTTTACGAGCATGTAAAACAGTAATCTTGGTATTGGGATGAGAAATGCGGATCAACGAATACAATTTACCAGAGTCTAACTCGCAAGGAATTTCGAACTCTTGATTAGTCCAGCCCTGC
>JBCCIA010000560.1:0-3499 GCA_039028475.1 Spirochaetota bacterium
CCCACTCATAAAAACTTCGAACAATTACTAATACAAGCTGAAAATAAAGATTTTTTACTAACAGAAAATTGTACTTTTTCCATTGCAGATTATTTTGATGATAATTACAAATTTATAGATTTTGAAAATGTAACTGAAAAAGAAAATGCGCTAGCCCAGGAAAAAATCGCTAGCCTTACTTTAATTTTGTGAAAGTATATTTGTCATGCTTCACTTCCTGGGTTTCTAGTTTCTATATTGCCTGGGTTGATGACAGTACAAGAAATTTTGTATTTTTGCAATTCAGCGTGTAAGGCTTGGGTAACACCAATTAGACCAAATTTAGTTGCAGTATTGACAACTTCTCTGGAACCAAAGTGATCCAGGCCAGATAACGCACCCAAGAATATAATTTTCCCTCCACCTTCTTTTACCAAAGACTTTTGCAAGCTGGATCGGAGCATATAAATTTATGTTTACAACATTTAGATTATCTTCCAGAGACGTTCCTAAAAAAGTATAGTCTTTCGTAAATGCGTCTTTTTCCCAAGTTCCAGCGGCATAAATAAGAGCTACAAAAGATGTATCTTGGTAGGTTTCTTGTAAAGATTTCATTTCTTCCAGGTTGGAAAGATCCATTTTTTTCCAAAATCCAAAGTCGACTTTTTTGCGGCTTAAACAATGAACCTTATAATTTTGTCTTACCAAATACTTGCCAATAGAACTCTCTACTCCACCGCTAGCTCCAAAAAGTGCTATTCTTTTACTCATGATTTATCCTTACTAGTCTCTAAAAATGGTAGAATATGCCTGGAAAAACCAATTCCTGCTTCGCCATATACGTTGTAAGCAGCATCCAGGCCAATTTTTTTGAGCGGTTCCATTTCATCGTCGTACAGTACAATTCCAGCCACTTTCCCAGAGAACTTTTTGGCTTTTATTTGCAGAAGAGTGGTAGTAATTGCATGGCTATTTGGCATTACTAATAGGATAAGTCGTATCTTACCTTGCTTACAAACATTTTCCCAAAAGTCTTGATCGATCGCATCTCCATGAACTACATTTCTTTTCCTATTTTGGTGTTCTATAACCAGATTTTCCCTAACTTCAATTCCGATGACATCTTTTTGATATTGTAAGGTTAAATCATCGTAGAGAGAAGTACCAATTCTACCCATACCAAGAATCAAGATCTCGGAGTCACCTAGTTCAATAAAACGGTCAGCAGCATTCAGTTTACTATTTGGCAATTCAGAAACTTTTTGGGAGAGAAAACCATATAATTTATAGCTAATCTGATTGATCGGAGACGAAACAATAAAAGATGCAGAAACTGCTATTGCTAAAATTGCCAGGTATTGCGGTGGAAAAACTCCCATTTTCACAGCCAGACTAGCAACGATAAGACCAAATTCACTGTAATTTAATAGAGTAAGAGATGTCAGTAGCGATGTTCTGAGACGAAAGCGAAACTTGCGGACTATAATATAGTAAAAAAAGCTCTTTATAGGAAGTAGAAAAACCAGCCCCACTCCCATACTGAATTCTGCTAAGCCCGGTTTGGCAGCTAAGCCTATATTTAGAAAAAAACATACCAGAAATAGTTCTTTTAGATTGAACAAAGATTTTGCGATTTCAGAAGACTTTTTATGGCCACCGATCAGTATACCCAAACAAAGGGCACCAAGGTCAGGTTTCATGCCCACAAGTTGGAAAAGACCGGCACCAGGAATCAATGCCAAGAAAATTCCATACAAAACAACCATCTCTCCATGCCCTATTGTATCCAAGATTTTATAGAAGATTTTTTTGGTAAAAGGTAAAAAGAGGAGAACCAATGCCTCCGGACCTGGAACCTTTCCAGTGGAAACTGTAAGATACAGTACTGCAAATATGTCCTGCATAATAAGGATACCGATCGAAATACTACCATAGATAGCATTTATTTCACCTTTTTCCTCTAAAACTTTGATAGCAAAAACGGTGCTGGAAAAAGAAAGGGCAAAAGCGAGAAGGACAAGTCGGGTACTTGCAACTCCCGCAAAAAGGGAAAGACCGAGGAATTTTAAAAGAAATAAGCAAGTGAAAAAAAATAAGGTTGAGAAGAAATTGTGCAAAGTGGAACCAAACCAAATCTCTTTTCTCAATAGAGTTTTTACATCCAGTTTGATGCCAACATAAAACAGCAGTAGGGTTACACCTAGATCGGATAAGTATGTTATCGCTGGTGTTGCACTGTACCCGGCATAATGAAGTATAAAGCCTGTAATCAGAAAACCTACAAGAGGTGGCAATCTCAATAGAAGTGCGCATCCCCCTCCCAGGAAAGCTGATAGTATAAAAACCGGTTCCATTACGATTCCTCATAAAAGAAGGGTATATTCTTATTGTCAGCTCCTTTTTTATGGCTATTCCTAAACGGGATTCTTAAATCCTACCAAAAAATACTTACTGGAGTCTGACAAGACTCCAGCTAGAGCTGATTGTTATTTTTTAGTAGAATTCTCTATAATCTTCTTGATGATTGCAGCAATAACGGAAGACCAAGCTGATCCTGATTCAGGGTTCCATGTTTTCGGATCTGGGGAAACATTCCAGGGTTTTAGAGGACCGATACAGGTTTCTACAAGATAGTCGATCGTCTGTTTACGAATTTTATCTTTGTATTCATCAATCTGTATGTAAACTTTCGCTCTATCCTTTCCTGAAAATAAAGGAGCACCTCCAGAAGCGACTTTCTTACCTAACCATTTGTCTGTACATTTAACATCGTACCCATAATAAGGAGGATTATAATATATAACAGACTTCGCAGTAGTTTCAATTTGATTTATGCGCCATTTTAAGGTCTCATCTGCTGCTATCTTAATATACTTGGTGTAATTATCCTTTGCATCTTGAAAACGCTGGCGATTGACTTGGCGATTTTTCTCACTTGGTTCATTTCCTTCTTCACCAGATTTAACGAGACAGGAAAGAATGAGAGTATCTAAAAGGGCTAAACAAGTTATGTAAGGAAGAGTTCCGTACCACTCCTCGCCTTCTGTATTAATGCCTTGAAACATCCCGCGAAATGTATCCATTTGGTAGCTAAGATTCAACAAACTATCATATTGCGTTTTTCCCTCATAATCTTTAGCATTTTTAAAGCCCTGCTTTAGACCATCAAAGATACCCCGCATAGTCTTAACTTTTTCTTCTTGGATCCGTTTATTGACCAAGGCTTTAACCTGTTCTTCTACTTGTTCCCAAACAGTTTTAGTATCTGCAGTAAGAAATCCCAAAAGGGGTCCTAATACCTGACCCACTAATGGTAATTTGGAAATAGCTGCCAATGCAACTTTCTTTAGGATTTCTTCGCTATCAATCGCCTGTAATGCCTGGTGCTCTTCTTCTAAAGTGGAAGCAGTCCCAACTATCTCAAAATGGGGTGTTTCTTCCAGGCCTGTTTTGTCACTTGTTATATCTGTCATGTAACTTCCTTATATACTATATATTTTTGTTTTAGAAAGATATTTTC
>JBCCIA010000561.1:0-3485 GCA_039028475.1 Spirochaetota bacterium
GATTTGGCTATTTCTCCTTTACTTTTGGATTCCTGAAAATAAAGCCTTACGGCATTTTGTTTAAATTCTTCTGGGTATCTTCTCATTGTCAGCTCCTTTTTTAGGGTTAACTTGAGTGTCTACTTAATGGGGGGAGGTTCATTGTTAATTTCACAACAGACAGTTATTTGAATGCGATTGCGAGTTTGACCTTTACAAGCTCTAATTGGGACACAGCACAAACTGTGACGGTTTCCGCTGTAGACAATAGTATTGTAAGTGGTGCAGTCACTAGTACTATTGTACATAGCATTACTAGTAGTGATAGCAATTATAATGGAATTACAGTATCAGATCTTACTGTTTCTGTTTCCGATAACGATTCTGGAACTGTTACCATTACCGAATCGGGTACGGATACAACTGCAATGGAAGGTTATGGCAATGATACCCTTTCTTTTGTCCTCACTGCTGAGCCTGTAGCTGATGTTACTGTCTCTATCAGTTTCGACACTACGCAAGTAAAGGTCAATAGTTCTACTTCTAGTCCTGTTTCATTGACATTTACAAGTGCAAATTGGAATACTGCACAGTCTGTGACGGTAGAAGCTGTTGATGATGGAAGTATTGAATCAGCTGTTCATACTTCTTCTCTGAGTTATACTACAAGCAGTACTGTCTCTACTTATGACTCATTATCGCTCTCTACTACTTCTGTTAATATTATAGAAGATCATGGTGTACAGTTGGCGAGTAGTTTCCAGAGTGGAAGTGAAGACCTTTCTAGCTCTAGCACTACAGTAACTTTAGCCAGTACTGTCAATGCGTCTACATCATTTGTCTATTGTAATTTTCAGTATAGTAGTTCTAGTAATCATAATGCAGTTACTTGCCAGTTGAGTTCAGATGGTAGTTCTGTAGAAATTCAAACAGGCGGTGGAACGAGTGCAAAAGTGAATTATTATGTTGCAGAGTTTGGCAGTGGTACCTTTGTTCAAAGGGGAACTTCGAACTTTTCGACAAC
This sequence comes from Spirochaetota bacterium, assembly GCA_039028475.1. Lineage (GTDB taxonomy): Bacteria > Spirochaetota > Leptospiria > Leptospirales > Leptospiraceae > JBCCIA01. The sequence continues at coordinate 1,004 of JBCCIA010000561.1, forward strand.
TGATACAACAAAAACTGTTACCCTGTCTTCCACTGTAGATACTGCAAAGACAATGGTTCTTGCCTACAGTAGGATGACCGATACAAGTAATACGTATGATGAAAGAAGGTTTGTAAAAGCTGTTTTAACTGATGGGAATACCCTAACCTTGTCTCGCGGGGAGTCGGGTAGTGAAGTAGATATTGAATACCAGGTAATAATGATGTCATCTTCTACAGTGCAAAGCGGTGAGGTGACTCTCGCCAGTGGTTCTACATCTGTAGATGCAAGTATCTCCAGCGTAGATCTGACAAAAAGCTTCTTATTTTTCAATTACTCAGGTTCTTCGAATATAAATGGGGTGGAAAGGTCGCTTTATACACGAGGGTATTATAACGATTCCTCTACATTACGATTTGAAAGAACGAATAGCAGCGAAGATGTGTATATCTCTTATTTTGCAGTTTCTCTGTCTAGTGGTACTGATAGTATTGAATCTGGTTCTACTTCGGTTGGTAGTTCAGATACTTCGGTAAACCAAGCTATTTCTACTGTTGATCTAGATCAAAGTCTCGTTATCATTTCTAATGATACAACGGGAGCAGGTTCAGCTAACCAAGATTCTGGTACGTATTATGTTGAAACCAGTTCTACAAATTCACAGTTAACTTTTAGTCGTTACAACCAAGAGAGTAATACTGCTACAATCAATTGGACTGTAGTAGACTTCTCTTTGTAGTGACTTCCGTTTGTGAGAACTTAGCTAATTTTATTCATTGTGCCATTGGCTATTGTAAAATACATGGTTTAGCATATGTTGAAAACGATTCTTTTGCTCTTTTTTTCTATTTCTACTTTCGCGAAAACAGTTACTATAAAAGGTCAGCTTTTGAATGGTACGAACAAAAAGCTAGGTTCCACTGATGAGCTTAGAGTTTTAGTTTTACAGAATGGCATGCAGCAAATTGCAATACAGAAGGATGTGAAAGGAAAGTTTACTTTTGCAAATATAGAGGTTCCTGAGAACCTTCCATTAATGTTGCAAGCAGTATACCAGGGAGCTACCTATAATAAGCTTATCCCACCTGTTCCTGCAATGCGTAATAAAGAGCAAAAGCTAGTTGTATATGAAAAACGCGATAGTTTGCAAGATCTGAAAATCAATAGTTTGCTCCAAATTGTAAAAGAAAGTTCTGGTATGCGGGTTTATAAAATTTTTCTGTTGGATAATGTATCCAATCCTCCGCGTGCTATAGCAAATGATAAGGATCCCTTTTTATTGTATATTCCACCCAATGCCCAAGAAATTTCAGCTCATCTCAAGCAAGGAAAATCTCAAATGGGCATCCCTTTACAATTGCAAAAACGAGAACTCGGCCAGAGTTTTCCAAGAGCTATTTTACCAGGACATTCTGAGTTAGAAGTTTCCTTCTTGATTCGTGAACAGAAGCAAGGAGTTTTCCAGTTTTCGGATAGAATGCTCTTTAAGAATGTTGCTGGATTCCGCCCTATTTTTCTCAAACCTAAAGATATCCAGGTTAACTTTTTGGCAGCAAAGAAGTTTGATAAGATTGAAAATGACATCCCACAAGGTTTACAGGCTTTCCGGGTATACTACCCTTTGCAAAAAGAAATTACTTTCCAACTACAGGGAGGAACGTCAGTTGTGCAAAGTCCAGCGCGGCAACTTTCGCGTAGAGTTGTTAATGGTAGTATCTTTACTTCCCAATTAAAATCTACTTATGCGACTCTGGCAATTCTGGGGCTTCTCTTTAGCTTTTCTTTTTTATTCGTTTATAAGAATCGCTTGTCTAAATGAAGTTACATTTTTGCAGCTTGTTTTTGTTGCTATTCAGCAGATACCTTGTAAAAGGCGGCTATCAGTCTAGAGTGTGATATGGAAATCTGGGAGTAGTCTAAAAGACTGATAGCCTAGTTTTTTATGCTGCTTGTACCTCCTTTTCACTAGATTTATTATGGGAAGGGTCAAAGCGAACGGTACTCGCTATGACTTTAATTTTCTGTCTATTGATTCCTTCTGGGCTCTTCCACCTATCTTGTCGTATGTCTCCTTGGATGGTGACTTTGCTGCCTTTTCGGAGGAATTCTACGCAATTCTCAGCTTGTTTGCCCCAAACTTCGATTTCGATAAAAGAAACGTCATCTTGTGAGTTCGAAGGTTCTTTTAAATTATGATGGACTGCTAAACTGAAGGTAGTTACGCTTTTTCCTGCCGGAGTTTGACGAAGTTCCGGGTTGGATGTTATGTAACCATCTAAAAATACAGCTGCTAAATTTCTCATATTGTCTCCTTTCTGTTGGAAGAATTTTTCTCTTCACTAATAACAGGTCATTTTCTCTCTTAAATGTACGAAATTTTTTAGAGCTAATGGATAATTTCTCAAAAAAAATATTCTCTTTTCTAATATATAGCGTTTTGCATTGTAACTATATGAAGAATATTCTTGTTGGACTTTCTTATTCTGCCTGGACAGAAAGGGCA
>JBCCIA010000562.1:0-3426 GCA_039028475.1 Spirochaetota bacterium
CTTGTTTGGTGTTACTTCCCCCTCACAGTGAATAATAACGGTAGGCATACATATGGATTGCTTTTCTCGAGAAATTTTCAAGCTTTTTATTTTTTCTAAAATGTTTTTAGCATTCTCGTTTCTATTAACACAAACCAAAGATTGTTCTTTTTCAGAATCGTCATCATCTTCCCAATACAGGAATTCTAACTCTTCATCACCAAACTTTGACAGTTCTCTTATATCGAGTATGACTCGAGCGATGGGTTTCTTTGTTTCAGTTTCTAATAGGCAATCGCAAAAGCATTCATAGTAATTGTAAAGTTCTATAATTTGTTGTATATTATCCCTAGATAGTTTGAAAGAATGCGTAAAGTGTTGGTATTTATCATACCACCAATATTCTTTAATAAGGTCTATCAGTACCTGAAGGAGCTTATTGTCCCAGATTCCCATCTTCCGCAAGTATCCATAAATCAAACAGCTTTTTCTTTCTTCTGAAACTCTAAAAGATACTTTATGGCGAGTCAAAGGTTCACTTTTTAGCTTACCAAGCGTTTCTTTGGGAGCTTTTAAGTCCTCTTTTCTAATCTTCACTGCACCACAAACTTTAGTAGGATAAATGTGTTCTATATTATCGAATTTTTCTTTTTTCTGAGGCATAGGGCTTAATACATCACCAAGACGTTTTTCTTTGATTATCTTATTAACGAGAAATAGAAGGTAACCGTACTCTGTTTTTCCTCCAAGTTCCTCGATTTCAATGTCACACCAATCAGAGGATCTGTTGTTCTCTTTCATCTGTCTAAATTTTTCCCTCAGCACTTTAGCGTCAAGTCTATCATTAATCAAAAGATCGATCATATATCTGATTTTTTGTTGCAATTTTGAATCAGGGTACCCAAATTCTCGGAGCTGATATCGCAAATCCTCAATACAACGTTTGGGGTTAAGGAGCCATTGTATCTGTAAGTATTTATGCAAGCGAACATCGTTTTTGATTTCACTATAGAAAAAATCCATTTTTTCTTCTATGGCATTTTCCATATATTTATGGTAATCTGGAAAGGTTTGAAAGTAGAAATTGAGGATTGTAACTGGATGAAGTGTTTGTAGTTTCAGTTTATCTTCTTCGTAGGAAATAATAAAGACAGGTTTACATAAGAATGACTCATCTCCAGATTCTATGGCATAGTAAGCCAGTTTTTTTATTTCAGACAAAACTGTCGCTAATTGTGCAAATCGGTTATTGATTTTTCCGAACACTTTGTTGTTTTTTAGCATTTCATACCGACGATTTCCTAGATCAAATATTACGGGGCCTAGCTCACATCCGTTGCGTGATAACCAAGGGTAAATCCCTTCACAGCGATTTTTTTCGTAGATATATCTAAATATTATAATTTCTTGTATTCCTTCGGATAGTTTAATACTATCGCTTTTTTCAAGTCCATCAAAAGACACAGTAAGTTGATCCAATTGCGATGTATTATATTCATTAGGTGGTACATCTTTCTCTGTAATTCTCAATGTACCAACAATCTTAGTAGGTGGAAGTTCTTCACTACGGTGGCTGTTGTTGTGATGCATAGAGCTGGGAGAAACAGAATCTGTTGAATTTGATGCTGTGTCACTTCTTTTTTGTATGGCACGATATATACCTTTTATGATACGATATATAGCTTTTTCTTTATCAGTCTCTTTAGTTATACTATTAGTAAGGGGAAAGTCATCATCAAATCCTACAAGTAGACAATCATTTGAACCTGCATTAAGTTCATCTCTCACCCCCTCACTATCAAAACCTTCCTCATCACAAAAAGACTCAAACTTTCCTTTATTGTTATCGTTCAAATAGTCGTCTTTGCCTTGTGATTGATAGTAACTGTTTAATGCAGTATCCATTTTGTGGATTAGTCCACCAGATTCAGAGTGTACATGCTGTGCGTCGTTGGATGACTTCTCCTGCGCTTGTTCACTTGGTATGGGATTGGGCTGCCCTGGTTCTTTGCCTTTTATTTCTTCGGCTCCTGGAGGATTTGAATTATTTTCACGGGATACAATCTCCTTTATTAAATTAAAAATGAACGATTGCTTTTGTTTTTCTGACTTTATTACAGGAGGAAAAGGAAAGTTTTTATCAAAGTCCAAAAATCTACAATTCTTTATATCTCCATTAAGTTGATATTGGATATTTTCAGTGTTAAAACCATTTTCTTCACAGCATAAGAGAAATTTTCCTTTATCGTTATTATCATAATATTTTTCGCCTTGACATTGATAGTATTTACCGAATCTAGTATCTATTTTGTGGGCTAGTTCATAAGATTCGGAGGGTACATGCTGTACCTCGTTGGATGACTCCTCCTCCTCTTCTTCATTTGGTATGGGATCGTACTGCCCTGGTTCGTTGACTTCTATTGGATGGACTTCTACATGATCTGGGTTAGATCCAGAACCAACAAAACATTTTTTTTTGATTGCCTTATTAAGGTAAAATTTAACGAGATCGTACCTTGTTTTTACTTTATCCTCATCAATCCCTTCAATTTTCCCTGTAACTTCCTTTATGCTTTTAAAAATTTTATCGTTGGGATGTAACTTTCCCTTCATCTTTTCAAATCCTTCCATCAGCATTTCAGCATCAAGTCCATCATTAATCAAAAGATCGATCCTACAGTTGAGATCTATGTACCATATTGAAGAGCGGCTACACTTTCTGAGCTGGTTTAGCAAATCATCAATAGTTTCTTCAGTACCGATGAGCCATTGTATCTGTAAGTATTTATGCAAGTTAGGATTGTTTTTGATTTTACCAGTGTAGAAATCTATCCGTGCTTCTTCGGAATCTTGCATACCTTTACCCTTAGTAGGTCTAATCAAAAAGTAGTAACTAAACATGGTCCTTAGATTAAGTGTCTTTAGTCTCAATTTACCTAAGTCCCAGGAAATAATAAAGGCAGGTTTACATAAGAATGACTTATCTCCAGATTCTATGGCATAGCGAGCCAGTTTTTCTATTTGATCTAAAACCTGTTCTTCAAAAGTAAGGTTTTTTAGATCATTTTCATCTTTTAGATCAAATATTAGGAGACCTTTCTCAGGTCCTTTGTATGATAAAAGAGGATACATCCCTTTGTCGAGTCCTCCTTTGCATGCATTTTTAAATTGTATAATTTCCTTTCTTGTTGCGGGTAGTTTGAGATTACGTGTTCCATAAGACATAGTAAGTTGATCCCATTGCATTCTATTATATTCATAAAAATCTTTTTCGTTAATAGATTGTAGGTTTTTCTTTGTAATTTTCGATCCACCGGCGATCTTCGTAGCTAGGAGTTTTTCACTATCGTGATTGTTTAGTTCATCATAGGTTTCTTGGACTATCTGTTCGATATTAAACTCAGAGTCTTTAGACTTGCTTAGCTTCTTTATTAAAGAGGAAGTGAA
>JBCCIA010000563.1:0-3414 GCA_039028475.1 Spirochaetota bacterium
ATTCATAGAAAATATTTTAGCTGATAGAGAGATACAACATTTATTATTTATCCTATCATACCGTGACAATGAAGTGAACGCTACTCACCCACTCCTAGCTACATTAGATATAATTCAAAAATCAGGTTGTCCAACCAACGCTATTGAATTGTCAACCTTATCTTTATCTGATATCAATTTACTGGTCAGTGAATCTATCAAAGAAGAAAGCGAAACAAGTATTTCCCTCTCTTCTATAGTCCTGCAAAAAACCAATGGGAATCCTTTCTTTGTTTCCGAATTCTTAAAATCTCTGTATGAAGAAAGGTTATTAAATTTTAATAGCATAGAGGGTCATTGGCAATGGGATGAAAACAAAATCAAAAACTCTGGCATTACTGAAAATGTTGTAGAGTTAATGTCAGCAAAAATCCAAAAACTCTCCCAAGAAACACAGAAACTCTTACACCTAGCAGCTTGCATTGGCAACCGATTCGATCTAAAGACTTTATCTACAATCAATAGAAATAGTGAAACCCAAACTGCTTTTGACTTGCAAGAGGCCCTGAAAGAAGGGATTGTACAACCAATAGGAGATGCTTATAAGTATATATCAGAAGAAAAGTATGAAAAAATAGAATACCGCTTTTTACACGACCGAGTCCAACAAGCTGCCTATACACTAATACCAAAAAACGAAAAAGAAATGGTCCACCTCAGCATTGGCAGACATTTACTAAAAAATACCAAACAGGAAGAAATGGACGAAAATATATTTGATATTGCCAACCATCTCAATACTGGGATAGCTCTTATCCAAGAAAAAAAGGAAAAAGATCAGTTGATTGCAATCAACCATAAGGCAGCAATGAGAGCCAAACAATCAAATGCCTATTCTTCTTCCTTAGAGTTTTTTAAGGTTGCTTCTAACTTATTGCAAGACAGAGAAAGAGAATATTGGCAAACAAAATATTCTCTAACATTCTCTATCTTTAAAAATTACTCTGAATCGCAGTATTTAGCAAGTAATATAGAAGATGCAGAAATTCTATTTGATAAAACCTTACAATTGGCAAAAACAAAATTAGACAAAGCTGAAATATATACAATGAGGATCACTTTATTGATTGGGATCAATCGATTCCAAGAAGCATTAGAAGTTACCGCTGAAGCAATGAAATTATTTAATGTACCTATCATAGCAAATCCAAACCAAATCAGAGTTTTACGAGAAGTCGCTGCTACTAAAATAAACATTAGAAGATACTTGAATAATTCCGATCCAAATTCAATTCTGAACTTACCCGAATTGACCAATAAAGAGATCAAAGTGATTATGCGAATTCTTATGGAAAGTTGCCCTGCTGGATATTTATACTTCCCGAATGCATTAGTTGTAAATGCCCTACGTATGCTAAACTACTCTTTAAAATATGGTAAATCTGAACTAACTTCATATGCCTGTGGAGTAATGGGAATTGTAAGTGTAGGAGCTTTGCACGAATATAATGATGGAGTTGAATTTGGTGAGGTTTCTTTAAAACTAAATGATGAGTATAAATTCATGCCTTGCTGGGGAAAAGTAAAGTTTATGTTTTCACTTATGCAAGGTGCGTGGAGAGAATCCCTCAAAGATAGGCTTATACCTCTTCTCGATGAGGCGTACTATTCTTGCCAAGAAGCAGGAGATAACCTTTATGGAAGTTATATCACTATGTTTGGTATCTATGTCAAAGTGTATAGTAGTACTGTAAATTTACGAGTCATCTATGAAGAGCATATCAAATATTCTACATTCATTGAACAAGTAAAAGATGAAGGATTGTTTCTTGTTTACAAATTATTAATCCATATGCTACTCTGTTTCACTCTAGATTCTGATGAAAGTAGAAAACTCGACTTTCAAATGGAATCTCTTACCAATGTTTTGCAAGAGACAAATTATACCACAGGTTTCAACTACCAATATTTGGTTAACTTACAAATCAATTATTACCATGAAAACTACCAAGAGGCTATAAGATATGGTTTTCTCGCAGAAAGCACAAAAGATGCAAACCTTGGCCAAATCACAAATGCAGGGATTCCCTTTTACCTCTCATTAGCTATATCTTCCCATTACCATAAAGATTTACCATTTCTAAGCAAGGTAAAGTATAAATCTTATATGCGCAAAACAATTGCCAAATATAAGAAGTGGCTTGCAAATTCCCAAGAAAATTTTGCCAGCAAGTACTACATTCTTTTGGCAGAATACACAAAAGTTTGTGATAAAAATCCTACAGACCTCTATGAAAGAGCAATAGAAGAATCTTATAAAAATGACGCTCTTGGAGATACTGCTCTTGCAAATGAGCTCGCAGCAAAGTACCATCTATCTCTCAATCGAAGTGAAATAGCGAAATCTTACCTTCTAAATGCTCGGCATTACTATCATAAATGGGGAGCCATAGTTAAAATAAAACAAATCGATGAAAAATACCCAGACCTAGTAAAAGGAGTCCTCGCAAAAGTAGCAACAGGAACCGATGTCATCCATGACGAAGAAAGAGGAACTGTCTCTATCACTACTTCCACTTCAGGAACTAGAACACAGAAAAAATCTACAAGCACTAAGATGTTTGACTTCAACTCGGTCTTCAAAGCATCACAATCCCTATCGAGAGAAATACAATTCCAGAAACTACTCGAAAAACTCATGCAATTCCTACTCGAAAATGCAGGTGCCACAAAGGGGTTTCTGCTATTCAATGACAATGGAACACTCAAGATGGAAGCAAGCGGTGAACTAAAAGACAAAAGCATACAAGTCCTGCAAGCAACTCCCCTAAAACAAGCACAAGGACTTAGCACAAGTATCGTTAACTATGTCATGCGGACAAAAGAAAATGTAGTTCTTCTAAATGCAGCTGGAGAGGGGAGTTACGTGAATGACCCATACATCAAACAGAACAAAGTGCAATCCCTTCTATGTGCTCCCATTCTAAACAAAGGAGAACTCTCTGGAATCATATATCTGGAAAACGATTTGACGACAGGAGCTTTCACAAAGGACAGAATTGAAATACTACAAATTCTCGCGAGCCAAGCAGCTATCTCTATAGACAATGCAAGGCTGTATGATAACTTAGAAGGCAGAGTCAAACAAAGAACAAAAGAAATTGGCGATATCATGAACAATGTCGAACAAGGGATCTTTACTATTAACGAAGACCTCACCATAAACCCTGAATATTCTAAAAAGGTCATACAGATCTTTGCCAGAAATGATTTTGGTAACAAACACTTCACGGCCATATTTCCACAAGAAATCAGAAGTAAATTGGAAATGTTTCTCAGACAACTATTCCAGAATAAGTTCATGTCGGAAAAGATGTTCCAATCCATCAACCCTCTGAAAAATTACCTATTGCAGTTAGAGAAGCTTAACTCTAA
>JBCCIA010000564.1:0-3409 GCA_039028475.1 Spirochaetota bacterium
ATTTTGATAACTTAAGCTACACCAAAAAGAAGTTTTCTTATCAATGTACATTTGCATGATGTTTATTGCAAATATACAGGCAATGCATAAGAAAAAAACCGATAAATAAATTATTCTATATAGTTTCATTATAAGTAATTAAACAGAAATTGTCTTTCTAAAGTGTGTCTTCTCATAAATCTATCCTTCTGAGAAAAAGTAGCTACATTGAGCTGTTTCTAATATTCATATACTGTATAGCTTATTATGAACATTAAAACAAAGCAAAATTTTTAGCACTATTCTTTTAGTTGACTAATTAACTAGTTTTTTGAAAATAGATCCCCGATTGGAAAAATCTTGCTATAGGAGTAAAGAATTGAGTGCTTCAGGAATATTAGAACAAACCGAGAAAATGGAAGAAGAAAGTGTCAAACAGGAGATCGAAAGGATCAACCGCATTTTTGCTATGCAGCAAAAGCATCGGCATATTGTGGCAAAATCGTCTGTTGGAGAGAGAATCCAAAAGTTAAAAAAATTGAAACAGTGGGTCGAGTCCAATACCGAGAAAATTCACAAAGCACTCTACAGTGATTTTAAAAAGTCTGTTCCCGAGACAGATCTCACGGAAATTTTTGTAGTTACCACCGAATTAAACCACGCCATTAGCCATCTCAAAAGATGGATGAAGCCGAAACAAGTCTCTCCTACCGTTCCCTTTTTAACCACTAAAGCTGAAATTCGTTACGAACCCAAAGGCAACTGCCTCATCATCGCTCCTTGGAATTTTCCCTTCAACCTTACGATTGGACCACTCATCTCTTGCATCGCTGCCGGCAATACCGCAATGGTAAAACCTTCTGAATTTACGCCTGCTACCAGTCGTTTGATGAAAGAAATGCTACTAGAGGTATTTGCGGAAGAGGAAGTGGCCGTGTTTGAAGGAGCTGTAGAAATTTCTCAGGCATTGCTGGCAAAACCATTCCATCATATTTTCTTCACAGGTTCTCCCCAGGTAGGAAAGATAGTCATGAAAGCCGCAGCAGAGCATCTTGCTTCGGTTACTTTAGAACTAGGTGGGAAGTCACCTGTGATTGTTGACGAAACGGCTGATTTGGAGGATGCGGCAAAGAAGATTGCTTGGGGAAAAGGTGTAAATAACGGGCAGATCTGTATCGCTCCCGATTACTTACTGGTGCATGAATCTAAGAAAGACGCCCTATTGGATAAAATAAAACAGAATTTAAATAATTTTTATGGCGATAGCAAAGAAGAAAAAGAGAACTCTTCTGATTACGCCCGTATTATAAGCACAAGACACCATTCTCGCTTGAAGAAGATGTTGGAGGATACGGTAAACCAGGGCGCAACGGTATATGCAGGTGGTAACTCCAATGCAGAGGATAACTACCTAGAACCGACAGTGCTTGTAGACATCCCAGAAGATGCGCCTGTTCTACACGAAGAAATCTTTGGACCTATTTTACCAGTAAAAACCTACAAAAACTTGGATGAGGTGATAGAGTATGTAAATGCCAAAGAAAAACCATTGGCTCTCTACATTTTTAGCAATAGTAAGAAAAACCAAGAGCTGGTTATATCTTCTACTTCCGCTGGAGGCACTTGTGTAAATGATGTCTTGACACAGTTTCTCCACCCTAACATTCCTTTTGGTGGTATCAACAATAGCGGTATTGGAAATTCACATGGAGAATATGGTTTCAAAGCTTTCTCACACGAACGTTCCGTACTACACCACCATGCCATGTCACCTCTCAAACTGCTTATGCCTCCGTATACAGACCAGGTAAAAGGCATGATAAAGATGTTATTAAGGTTTTTCTAAAGTTTTATTGTAGCAGAGTTTTCGATAGACTTTGCTACAATAGATAATGATAAAATTTAGTATGAGGAAAGTTTTATGAATGTTGTTGCAATTGTTACACTATTGTTATTGCTATTTTCTTGTCAGAGTTTTGAAAAAAAAGACTCTTCTGCCAAGGCAAGTATGCAGGTAGTAGAAAGTGCCTATGATAGTAAAACAACTTTAGATCGTCTAGAAAAGGCAATTGCTAAAAAAGGACTACGTGTATTTTTACGTCTGGATCACCAAAAAGGAGCTAAGTCTAGTAAGCTAGATCTTCCCCCAACAGAGTTGCTTCTCTTTGGCAGTCCCAAAGTAGGAACTTTATTGATGCAGTGTAAGCGTCAGATAGGTATAGACCTACCATTAAAGTTTTTAGTATGGGAAGAGAAGGGAAAAACCTATCTTGGCTATACTGCTATGGATTTTTTGCAGAACAAGCACCAGGTAGCTGGTTGTAAAAAGGTTTTTGCAAAGGTAAAAGGTGTGCTAAGTAGCCTTGCTACTTCGGCAGCTCGTTGACATAGAACCGATTTCCTTCTCGTCAAGTTTTAGGAAGTAACTGGAGAACGACTCGCATTTATTGCAAAACTTTCCGTAAGTTCATTTAACGAACTTGTTACAAGTCTTTCGTTATTTTTATGATTTGTTTCATAGTATTTTAGATTTTCATCAATTTCCTTAAATGAGTTTTTACTAACTTTAGAGCTTTTTTTCAGTTTTGCGGCTAGATCCATTAATTCAATGATACCCTGAGAGACTATCTGAGCAGTATTTACCTGTTCGTTCAGGCTTTGTTGCATATGAGAGGATTGCTCTCGTAAAGTGCTGGTATTACTAGTAATTTCTGTAAAGATCGAGCTAAGTTCATCCATACCTTTTCCACCAGCTTCAACAGCAGTAGTAGTATTGGCAATAGATTTCTCAATTTGTCGTGTGTTTGCTGTGGTGCTTTCTGCTAGTTTGGCAATTTCAGAAGCCACTACACTAAAACCCTTACCATGTTCCCCAGCTCTCGCAGCTTCAATAGAAGCATTTAAAGAAAGTAAAGATGTTTTGTCTGCAATCTCGTTGATAATAGATAGAATATTATTGATTTCTTTGGTACTACTTTTTATAGAACTCATAGTATTTTCAGAGTGAACAACGACGTTTTTACCGCTTTTCACAAATTGGTAGGATTCATCTATGCAAGTAGATAAGGCAGTTGCTCCGGTATTGACGTCATCTACGGTACGTTGGATTCTTAAAATGTTATCGTTGATGATTTCGACTAGTTTCCATAAATCACTCACTGCAATATTAAATTTATTTAAGTTACCGGTAAATGTTTCATGTTTACTCAAAAGAGTTGCAAATCCTGATTCATTTTGTTCTATTTCTTTAACAATATTTGATTTTATGGTATGAAATCTCTGCAGATTGCTGTCAGATTGTTTGTTACTTGAATGCAAATCATTTGTGACAGCATGCAGTTCTCTACGTGTCTTTAATAGTTCTGTACATAAAAAATTGAATTCATCTTTAACAAAATGGTTTTCCAGAGAAGAGCTTGCAAGCTTTGTC
>JBCCIA010000565.1:0-3397 GCA_039028475.1 Spirochaetota bacterium
ATATATACGATAGTTTTTAGAAAATTTTTGGAACCAAAAACGCGATTTTGAAATTTTTTCTTCATAAGCCTGAAGTACAGTTTTTATCCCAAAACCAAATTTACACTACATATATCCCTTAACACCTTCTTTTTTTTCGATCTCCAGGATTTTTGTATCATTTTTCATCAATCTTTCTACAAGTTGTTTTTGGTAATCATTGTTACTATCAGCAAGAGTAGATATATTTTTCCTAAGTTCTTCTTGTTTTTCGGTAATATCCTTCTTTTCTAAATGCAGTTGCTTTTTTTATTTATCAATTTTTACTATGGCGTGTTGCCAATCAAAAATGGGTTTGAGCTTCTTTAAGGTTGTTTTATCTAAAAAGTCAGCTTTTGCAAGTTTCTCTAAATTGTCATAGCTGACTTGTAAGGTTTGCTTTTTCACCTCTACCAGCTTTCTTTCTCGAATCCGCAATTCTTGGCTAGAGTTCCCTTTTACTTCAATTTCTATACGATACTCGTTTAGAGTTTGTTCCTTGGGCTGTCTCGTTTCAAATAGCTCATAGTTCTCTAATTTATTGTGCTCGATAAGAATTTTCTTCGTTTGTGGTGATTTATTCAATACCGTATATTGGGTAGTGATGATTTCATATACTTTACTGACAAAATCGTTTTTTTCAAAATGGATCGAGTGCAATTTTTGCTGCGCAGAGAAGGTCTCTTTTATATGTACACTTAGGTCAACTGCGTACGAAAGGACAGAATCAGAGTTTTTCGGAGTCATTTTTAGAATCGATTCGCCACTATAATTTGCTCCTTCAAAAAGGGTAACGGGTCCAGATTCTAAAACAAAACCAGTACCATTGGCAAATCTCACAACAAAAATTGGGTGAGCTTTATATTTTACCCGGTTGTATATCAATTCTTTACTACATTGTATTTCTTGGGCGAAGAGGGGGATCATCGCCGATTTTCCTCTATTTACAGATATGGGATGGTTAAAACTGTATGCAAAGGCTTCTTCTTTTTCATGAGTGTTGATATGTGTACTAGATGAAAATTCACCGGCTTGGTTTGTCATTCCAAGCATAGAGTCCGAAAAAATATTATACTCTCTGCCAGATTTTTCCTTTCGATTGTTCTGTGATTTATCGTTTATTTCCCCGCTGCTAATAGCATTTAACAAAGCATCAATCTCATCTTGTGACAATAGCTCTTTTCCTTCACTAGAACTGTTATCTAACGGATAATCACCTGCACCAAGTAATAAACTATCTATTTCATCTTGGCTTAAGGTATCATTGGACTTAGCCGCTTCTTCGAATTCAATAGGATTTTGAATGGTTCTCTCTTCTTCTTTGATTTCCAACCTAGAAGGTAGGTTAGACTTGTACAATTGGTAAACAAAGGAAATAGGCATTCCGGAGGTTAAGGTAAGAGAAATATCTACCAAGTCTTCGTCGTATGTATTTTCAAAAATACACCAAGCGGAAAGAGTTAGCCTATCTTCACCAAGAGTATTGATCCGGTACGTCATTTTCCAAGTAGGAGCAGGAGAAGTATAACTAATCTCCAAATCGTGTTTCTCATGGTTTAGTCTTACCAGCAGGGACGCTTTTTTCTCTTGGCTGTTGAGAAGGCTGAGATAATAAACAAGATCTTCTGTAAGTTCCTTATCTTCTAAGGAAAGTTCTTCTATATCTTGGAAAGGAATTAAAAGTAAGCGGCCATTCTCCAGTAAAATAGAAAGTAAAGTATGCTCTTTTGCATTCCCTGAAGGTTGACACGCGATATAAGTCCCTCTATATTCTTTTTCTTCTATATCCACCAAAGAAATTTTTTTCCCACGACAGGAGTCCAAAAGAGAAAATAGGTCTGACTTTTCTTGCCCGTTAAAAAGAGTTTTTTTTAGGAGATTTGCCTTTTTTTCAGGAGTGTCGTAATCAAGACTTAGAACTCTACCAGAATCGGAATGGTCGACAATGCTAAGACTCTTTAGAACATCATTGATATCTGTTTTGTCGAATTCCAGAACCAATTCACTACCTGCGAATTCACCCCGGCGTTTTATGAATCCAACTCCATGTTTGTAGAGGTGGAGGTGTTGTATAGGAATCTGTGGCATTTTTGCAGTATTGGATATTCTGCTATCAGGTCAAAGAGTTTTGTAAAACTAAGGTTGCACAAAAGTAGCTCTGGTAGATACAGGATACAATGGTACTCACTAGTAAAGAAATTGGTGGGGAGGGAACCCCGTTACTTATCTTACACGGGCTTTTTGGTTCGAGTAAGAATTGGCTTTCGAATGGCAAGGTTCTATGTGAATACGGCGAGGTTCATTTGCTAGATCTACGCAATCATGGAGATTCCTTTCACAATGATTCGCATCGCTTGCAAGACCTTGTAGAAGATCTAAAAGAATACATAGACTCTAAGGAGATCCAACGTGCGATTCTGTTGGGCCATTCGATGGGAGGTTTGGCTACGAGCTTTTTTTCTTTGCTGTATCCAGAAAGAGTTGTAGCACCCATTGTAGTTGATATCGCTCCACGTTCGTACCCTTTGCAGTACACACAAGAGTTTGCGGCCTTATCGATGGATGTTAGCAAATACCAAAACCGTCAGGAACTTGACAGTGAGATGGCAGAGGTTCTACCAAATACATTTATCCGTCAATTTTTGCAGATGAATTTACAACGCAATCCAAGTGGGGGGTATAAGTGGAAACTCAATGTTCCTGCCTTGCAAAGGGCGCGTGACGGGCTAAGTTTGCGAGTCGACGATTTGCAATCGTACAATGATAAGGCACTGTTTGTTTTGGGTAGTGAGTCGAGTTATATCAATGACCCAGAAGATATTGATTTGATCTTAGAAACGTTTCCCCTTGCTAACATACAGACCATTGCAGGTGCGGAGCATTATTTGCATTACACACATGCAGATGAGTTTTTAAAAATTGTGACTGGATTTTTGTCCGATTTGCAATAGGATAGAATTTAGGCTTTGTACATAAAAAGAGCGTAGGTTCTCGCCCACGCTCTTTTTTTTGGTAAGGCTTATTGGTTTGCTTTTGCGTTAGATGCCATAGATAGGAAGTAACCTTCTACATCATACCAGAATTGACCGCCCCACTCGAAGTTAGTAGCTTGCAAATGGTCTACACCCGTAACCAAAAGACCGTAGCTAGGTCCACCTTTCCAAGTTCCCCATTTTTGCGCACTTAGAGGAACCACGCCGTCGTTAGCTCCACCTTGTCCGTTGAACACGCCACCAGTCCAGCAGATTGGGTGTGGGATTGACATAAGTGGGTGTTGGATAACATCGATCATAGTCATTTTGGAAACGTAATAGTAGTCTTTCACACCACTGGTGTTGCTTACATAGCTATAAAAGCTCGCAAATGTTCCGGAAGTCAA
>JBCCIA010000566.1:0-3358 GCA_039028475.1 Spirochaetota bacterium
CTAAGTGCAGATAAATCCGTTCCCCGAGCGGAGTCGAGGGGAACAAAAAGGAGGTTCCCATATGAAAAACTACGCAATTCTAATCCTAACCTTTCTCATTGGTATCTTCTTTTCTTCCAAAATTGTTGATCGGAACTATATTTTTGCTGTAGATGGCTTTATCAAACTTGTGCAGGCAAAGGGTTTGGCTGGGTCAGGTTTTGCTTCGCAAGAGATCTATTACCCAGGAAAGAAGATGGACCCAGAGTTTCATTTCCATCCTCTACATACAGGTTCTACGCTAAAGCTACGTAAAATTCACGGCGAGTGGTATGGCCCGTTTCCTGTCGCATTCTCCTATCTTTCAGCCTTTGCACTCAAGTTTGTTTCTTATAAACATTTGACCTACATTTCTCCTCTATTTGTGCTATTGTTGTTGTTGTTGTTCTACCAGCAGAGCCAATCCCTGCGCATTAGTTTGTTTTTGTTTTTCTGTACACCATTTTTTTTACTCAGTGTGGATTACTCGGAGTATACAGCCTTTGCGTTTTTGCAATATTTAGGTTTATTTCTTTTTGCAAATGTATACAGCGAGGGCCTACCTGAAAATACTGCAAATCCGTTCCCTGAGCGGAGTCGAATGGGGATACGCAAGCAGGGTTTGGTTTTCCTGGGTGGTTTTCTTTTTGCAAGTTCTATTTGGTTCCGTTTAGAGGTATTGTTATTCTTCGTTTGTCTTTTTGGGGTTTACTTTCTGATCCACAGGCAAGATAGAGCAAAGGTGCACGCATTTGCTTTTTTTGCAATTGGTTCGGCGCTTGGCTTCGTATGTTTTTTTATCTACAACCACATTACTTATGAACATTTCCTGGGAACGCGTTTTCTCGCCAATGAAAAAGGTTTTGTTGTTTCCTTAGGGGAAAAGTTAGGAAATTTCCTCACGCTTTTATTTTTCTATAATAAGAAACCAGGCTTCTTTTTCTATGTGCCGGTAGCAGGGTTTTTGCTATATTTATTTTTCCAAAAACAGATTCGCCAGCAAGTGGATAGTTTTGTACGTATTTTACTCTGGACAAGTATTGCTTTTATTTTGTGTGTAGCGATTACTGCTCCTAATGATGGGGGTTTGCTAAATTGGGCTTCTAGGTATATGATTTTGAGTTTCGTACCTTTTGCTCTACTTTTGGCAGATCTTTATAAGAGAGATGTTTTTTCTAAAAAATCATACCGTTGGATTTTGCGTGGCCTCGTGAGTTGTTCCTTGGTGTTCAATTTACTCCTATTTGCTATTTTGAAAACGGTTTCGTTGGGGATGAAAACGGCTAATAAAGATTTTCTTGCTACCAAAGCGGATATTTGGGTGTTTCGCTCGGAAGATAGTGCTTACTTGACCGGTTTAGAGTTTTTTGCTCGGGATACTTATGTGCTGCGCAAAGGCGATGATGTGCAGGAGTTTGTCCAAAGGCTTTCTGCTACCTATTCTCCTAAAACAAGAATTGCTTATGTTTGCAATACCAACCAAGATGCAAAAGGCAAAGAAGAGGTTATTTCTTTGTTAGACAAACAATTGGTGAAAGTCGGACAGAAAAAGTCTAAGTTTTTTGTTTCGGAAATTTATACCCTGCGTTAGAAAGGGCCAAGGGAGTTATGCCTTAGGCACATAAACACGTTGCTTTTCTTCTATTCCTTTTAAATCGTATTCCCCCAGTAGTTGTACCTTTCCTGGTAAATGGGTTGCTAACTCACTGGAGAGTAAGATTGTCTCACCAAGTTTTACACATAGGCTCTCTACGCGGGAGGCTATGTTCACTGCATTGCCAATTACGGTAAAGTCCAGCCTGTCACGCGAACCTATATTGCCATACAAAATTTCTCCGATATGCAAACCTATTCCATGCTTGATTGCAGGAAGTCCTTCTTGCTTGTGCTTGTCATTGACCTGTTTTAGCTGCAAGTTCGCTAATACCGCTGCCTCAAAAGCAGCCTTTGCCGCGGTCTCTGCATCCTTTTCTATCGGGAAAATTGCGAGAATTGCATCGCCAATAAATTTGAGAATTTCACCACCGTATTGTTGCAAACTCTCCGCAACCGTATCAAAATAGCGGTTTAAAATTCCGATGATGTCTGCTTCATGCTTTTGTGACAGAGTAGAAAATCCCCGTAGATCCGAAAACCATATGACGGATTGGATCTTCTGTACATCCCCACGTTGGATTTGCCCTCGCAACACTTGCCGCCCGGTTTGCTCTCCAAGATACAGCTCTAGTAATGTTTGCATCAACCGGCGTTGGGAAAAGATCTCCACATAAGAAGCAATATAGGAGAAGATCGAGTCCAGAAAGTCCAACTGCTGTTGGGTAAATCCTCCTGGATACGCCGATGCAAAAGTCATTACGTTACGCTCTCCGTCAGAAAACTTGAGTTCCCGTGCGTAGTAGCATGTCGCTCCTAAAGTCCTTAGATCTTCGTAAATGGGATACCTGTCCTTAGACTCTGTAAGAAAAAGTTTGTCAAATATATGCTTCTTTTCAAAACGAACGCTGTGGAAGGGACTCGTTTTGTATGCCACAGAATCAAAGGTGGAACGTTTGACGATATTCATCACGACTTTGGCATTGGGAAAAGGAAACTGCTCGTGGCGTAGAATTACAGCAGAAGGAGCAGGTAAAAACAAATCCTCATTGTACCACTGGTAGGTGATTGCCCCTACTTCTGGGTGCAAGGTGCGTATATTGATGACAGCCCTTAGAATCGCCATTCCGTTTGCATTCAAACGTGTGATTAACTCGTGTAAAAAGCGGTGTGTCGCGTTACAAAACTTCGCTTCGCTTTTGATCCACTGGTAAATTTCTTCCATGATTGCCTTTTTTCTATTTTGCAGTGAATTCTGGAAAAGGAAAGTATATTTTTTGTTTTAAAAGATTGTAAATTGGTTGCATCAATGCGAGAATGTATGTTCGAAACTCACCACAAAGAACTACTCCCTTTCTTTGTGGTGAGACTGTTTTTTATTTACTCTTCCAATTCCCAACGTATACGCTTTATAATCGCATGGGCGAGCTTGCGGTAACGTATACGGCGTTTGCTGGGATATTTGTGTGGTTTGGCGATTCTGTCTAAACAGACTGTAAGACGGTCGAGAAGACCCTTTAAATCAAAATCATCGATGTGTTCCATTTGAGAACTCCTATGTTGTAATTTAGAGATCACACAATGGTACACAAAAGACTTGACTAGATGGTAAGCGTCCGCTAAACCCCACCTTTTCAAAAATTTCGAGATATGATAGAATCCAATCATGAAAAGTAAACATGATTGGAATGAATGTATAGCAGATTGGAAAACGAGTGGTCTAACTCGTTTGGCTTATTGTAAAAAA
>JBCCIA010000567.1:0-3355 GCA_039028475.1 Spirochaetota bacterium
AAACGACCTGGAATCAAAGAATTGGCACGCTTACGACAAGAGTTTGAATTCAGCCAATCTCTTGATAGCAATACTGTAGTACATCCAATTGCACTGCAAGAAAATCAGAACCAAACAATTCTCATTATGGAAGACTTTGGTGGAGTATCCTTAAAACAATTCCTAAACGCAAAAGCCATGGATTTGCCAGCTTTTCTGCAAGTAGCCACCACTCTTGCCTCTCATCTGGCTTCTGTTCATGCTGCTGGCATCATACACAAAGATATAAAACCACAAAATATACTCATAAACCCCAAAACAAAAGCCATACGACTCATTGGTTTTGGAATTTCCAGCCGTTTGAGTCTAAAAAGTCAAAACTTGGGAAACCCTGATATCTTGGAAGGAACACTCGCATATATCTCACCCGAACAAACAGGAAGGATGAACCGGGTCGTTGACTACCGCTCTGACCTATATTCTCTAGGTGTTACATTCTATGAAATACTCACAGGTTTTCTACCATTCCAAAGCCAGGATAGTATGGAATTGGTACACTCGCACCTGGCAAAAACAGCAAAACCCATGCAGGAAGTGGATACCAACATACCAACCCCATTATCAAATATCGTAGAACGTCTCATGGCCAAGAATGCCGAAGAACGCTACCAATCTGCCTTTGGGCTAAAACACGACTTGGAACAATGTAGCAAACAACTCCAAGAACAGGGAACTATCACAACCTTCACATTGGCCAGCCAAGACCATTCGGGATTGTTCCAAATCTCTCAGAAATTATATGGCCGTGAAAAACAACTGGATACCCTACTACAGTCCTTCGAGAGGGTAGCTGGGGGGAGTTGCGAACTCATGCTAGTTTCTGGATATTCGGGGGTTGGAAAATCAGCCCTTATCCATGAAGTTCACAAGCCGATTACCACAAAACGGGGGAATTTTGTCTCAGGGAAATTCGACCAGTTCCAACGCAATACACCCTATTATGCTATACGTCAGGCTTTTGAAGATTTCGTCTCATTACTACTTACAGAAAGTACGGAATCCCTAGAACATTGGAAAAATAAAATTACAGAGGCGGTAGGCCAGAATGGACAGGTGCTGTTAGATATCATTCCTGGTTTGGAGAAGGTGATAGGCAAACAACCTGTAGTTGCAGAATTAGGACTGAAAGAAAGCCAGAACCGCTTTAATCTAGTATTTCAGAATTTTGTGCGTTCCATCTCACACCAAAAACACCCACTGGTGGTATTTATCGATGACTTGCAATGGGCTGACAGTGCATCCTTAGTATTATTCAAACTCATGATGACTGATCCAGACAATACCCACCTGCTATTCATTGGTGCCTATCGGGATAATGAGGTGGATTCTACACATCCTTTCATCCAATCGGTAGATGATATTCGCAAGACACAGACAAAAATTCATGAGATTGTGTTAGAGAATCTGACTAAAGACAATGTAAGCGAATTGCTCACAGATGCTCTATTGACTTCTTGGGAGAGGGTAGAGCAACTTACAGAACTCGTTTACCATAAAACCCAAGGAAACGCTTTTTTCACTACAGAGCTTTTGAAAGAATTGTATGAGAATGAATACCTCTACTTTGAACAAAAAATCCAACATTGGGTGTGGGATGTTCAGCACATCACCAATCTAAACCTCACTGATAATGTTGTGGAACTCATGACCCAGAAATTGATACGTCTTGCACAGAATACAAAGGAAGTCATCAAACTGGCTTCTTGTATTGGAAACAAATTTGATCTAAAGATTCTCTCTATCATTTATGAGAAGGATCAGAAGACTACGCTCCATGATATGTGGCCTGCGGTAGAAGAATCGTTACTTCTACCTTTAGACGAAAACTATCGACTCATTCTAAGCCTAGAAGATATGGTATCGGAAGATATAAAGGGTTTTACTTTCAAACACGATATAGTGCAAGAAGCTGCCTATGATTTACAAGAAACTCGTGTAACAGAAGCAAGAGAAATAGTTGCACCTCAGTCCAAGTTTAAATTCACCCATGACAGGGTACAACAGACTAGCTACAAATTAATCGAGGAAAACAAACGCCAAAAAATACATTTAAAAATTGGTAGACTTCTATTAGAGAATACTGCAAAAGAGGAAAAAATCTTTGATATAGTCAATCAATTTAACAATGGGATCGAACTGCTCGAACTGGAATCAGATAAATTACAAGTTTCGAAGTTAAATCTGAATGCAGGAATCAAAGCAAAAAAATCTAATGCAAATGGCCCTGCTGCTGAATATCTCAAAAAGTGCCTAGCTTTACTGCCAAAAAACTCCTGGAAGGAAAATTATCAAATGACTCTTTCCGCCAAACAAGAACTCTGTAGCGTATTATTCTTTAATAGTAATTTTATCGAAGTGGAAAAACTCTATACTGAAATTCAAAAAAATGTAAGATTTGCCTTGGATGGACTACAATCAGAAGAACTTTTTCTCCAATACCTCACTACACAGGGACGGATGGAAGAAGCCATAAAGGAGGGTAGAAAATTCTTAAAAAAACAAAATATCAACCTGCCCCAAAAAGTAAGTACTAGTAAAATTATTGTATCCTTGATCAAACTAAGATTTACACTTTGGAGTAAAACATTTGTTGAATTAGAGAAGATACCTCGTATCACCGATCAACGTATAGATGCTGTAATACGAATTCTTAGCAGAACAATTACTGCTGTCTTCCAAGCAGAACCAAAATTATATGTAATTATTCTCTCAGTAGTATTGCGTTTATCTATCCGTTATGGTTATAATGCCTACTCAGCACCAATGCTAGCAAGCTATGGTCTTGCCTTATGTGCCCTGTTTGGAGATATTGAACAAGGATACAGATTTGGGAAACTGTCCTTAAAAGTAAATAATTTGCTTGGAACAAGTGAAACTTTTTCAGTTACCGGTATGGCATATATGCTATTTATACAACACTGGAAAGAACCTGTTCGAAATACGGTAGAACGTGCTTTAGAATTTTCTAATGCAGGCTTCCAATCAGGTGACGTAGAATCTGGAGGCTATTGTCTAAATGCTTTCATGCAGCATTCTTTCTACTCTGGAGATACAATACCAGAGCTGAACCGAAAGTTTGCGAAAGCTATCTTACGTCTCAAAAAAAACAATATAATTGTAGCAAAATATTATGTAGAAATTTTTGGCCAGTTAGCAGCGAATTTTGAAGATGTAAGTTCTCATAAAAATAAACTTATTGGAAATCGCTTTAATGAAGAAAAGATCAACGACAACTTAGAATATCATTTAAATAAATCAGGGGCTTTTTTCTTTCATATCGCCAAACTCATTTTATGTTTTTTTTTCCAAGAGTATG
>JBCCIA010000568.1:0-3352 GCA_039028475.1 Spirochaetota bacterium
GGTAGGTTTGAATGCAGCTCTGTTCAGTTTGTCAGTTCTTCTATTCCTATCGATCTATATAAGAGAAAAACCTTTGGAAAGTTTTAGCAAAAATCTACGCTATGCTTTCCTATTCTTAGTTGCCAGTTTTGAACCCATGTATTATTTATATTCTAGCCAATCTTTTAAGAGTCCTATTTTTTCTTTATTAGTTCTTTTTAGTGCAATCTCCTTAATAATAAGCCAAGTATTTCTGTTAGCAAACTTAATCAACAAAAACACAAGACAACGAATTCTAGATCGCATTACGCCCTTTTCCCCTAGCCAAAGTATTTATAACCTTTTGGTAATTGCCATGACATATGCTATTCTTTTTACTCTTAGCTATGTACTTTTACAAAATTACCCATCGCAAAAATATATTCCTTTGGTCATATCTTTCTGCTGTACATTTCTATTTCTCAAAAATTACAACCAAATTTTTCTATACTTTTCTCAAGCATCTCTAATAGAAAAAAAAGACATAGAGAACGATCCAAATACTTTATTTTGCCAAAAACATTTTCTTAGACCTATTCAGATGACAAACTCTTTGCTCTACTCCTCGTATGAGTGCCCGTTCCCTGGTTGTGGGAAAAAACATTTGTTAGCTGGTATCAAAGAAGTCGTAGGTTTTATAGACGCTCCCAGCATTGGTTTGAACCAATCTTTTCTAGACAAAGCCAAAAAATTCATTGGAAAAACTACTCCAGTTGTAGTCAAATTTAGCGAAACTTTACAAGAAAACTCTATGCTGGTATCTTTATGGGATCACAAATCCAAGCAGAGCCGGTACGCTGAAATTGATCGTTTGGAGGTTCGGTATAGCAAAGGTTTGAAAAAAGAAGACTATAACTATGCTATACAGAGTGTTGTCAGTAAAATTTGTCATAGTATGGATACAGCTAAACGAGAAAAAGTTCGGGTAGATATCCACAAAGGAGTAACTCTTTCGGAAGCTAGTAAAAGGCTTCTAAAAGACAACTTTACAGGCGAATTGACAGGATAGTAGACAACTCAGAATATCTAAAGTAAGGAGAAAGAATCATTGGTAAAACCGACAACAATAAAGGATACATCCTTATTCTTACTATTATTTTTCCTAACATCCCTGTTGTTAGGAACTGCCTATTCTACAATTACTAGCGATTTCTTACTAGGCTTCTCTATTAGTATTTTGCTAATTTTTGCTTTAGTTTTTTCTACCAACCGTTGGAAGGCCAGCAAAATCAAGTCTATTGTAGGGGGCATCAGTGCAATCGTTGTGTTTTTTTCCCTCATCTTCGTTGTTGACTCGATTGAACAAATATTTGGTAAAATTCAAAATAGGGAAGATTTCATTTTTTTTGGATTTTCCTTTTTTAGTAGTACTCTTATAATGACAAATCTTATAGCAGTAGCATTGTTTTTACCTCGCTATAAGAATATATACCTGTATCTTTTTTCCTTTCCGTTACTTTCGGTTTTCCTTGTACTGCTTTTTCCTCTAGGAATGACAGTTTCTTTGGCTATAGATGAAACGAAATTCTTGCTACCTCTATTTGTTGCTGTATATTTTGTCTGGAGTATAGGAATGCAGAGCTTTACCAAGACAATACTTGTCGTTGCCGCCTTAGCTTGGGGAATTGTTCTTGGAGGAATTATAGGAAGTGTGATAGGGGTCGGTCTAGGACCAGCGGCAAGAATCATTGGCCTTGCAGTTGGCGTAGTATTGGGAGGTGTGATTGCAGGAGATATGGCAATCTACCATATCTTGAAAGTTATGCCAAAAGATCTCTTAGATAGAGTAGGAAAAAATCTTTGGGGCGAAACAGGATTAAAGATCTTTTTCTCTTTTTTCTTGATGGTCTTTGCAGTATTCACTAATTTAAACGCAGCCTTACTTTTTTTGATCGTTCTTGTCATTCTTTTTGCCAATTTTAGCAAAAGACCGATCGAAACTTTTAGAAAACATAGCTACTACGCTTTTGTTTTTTCAGTTCTGGCCGTTCAACCTTGCTATTTTCTATATACCAGTGAACGATTTGCAATTTCAGGCTTTCCTCTTTTGATTTTTCTAAGTACATCCTTTTTAATTATCAGCCAACTCTACCTATTGTCAGCCTTAATCCACAAGAATATGAAAAAAAATACGGTGGAACAAGTTACAGCTTTTTCCACTGCCCAAAGTATTTACAACCTCTTGGTCATCACGATAACCTATTCTAGTATTTTTATTCTAACCTATACCCTCATAGAAGATTTCTTTCTACTACAACACGTTCCTCTATTAACTTCTGTTTGCCTGACATTCTTACCACTCAAATATTATAACCAAATCTTTATATATTTTTCACAAGCATCTACATTTGAAAAAGAAGATATACAAAACGATCCTAAAACTTTGCTCTGCGGAGAACATTTTCTTCGACCTATAAAAGTTAAAAGCGCCTTCCCCTATTCTTACCACCAATGCCCTGTCCCTGGTTGTGGTAGAAGTCATCTACTAGCAGGAATCCAAGAGGTGGTTGGAATCATTGGTACTAATTTTACTACAACGCAAAAAGACCTTTCCTTATTCGTATCCCTATGGGATAGAGACGCAAAGCTGAGTAGGTATGCCGAAATCCAACGTTTAGAAGTTCATTTTACTGCCGACTTGCAAGAAGAAGATTACAACTACGCTATACAAGCTGCGGTTCGTAAGATCTATAACGGTATGGAGCCTGAAAAACGAAAAATGGTTCCAGTGAGTATAGAGCCAGGGGTTATTCTATCGGAAGCTAGTAAAAGGCTTTTAGAAGACAATTTTGGCAGCTTGCAAAAAGCCCCCAAATCGGAGGCTTAGTTTTTTGTGCTTACATGCTTACAACAAAAGTGCAATCTGCAATTCCAAATACCTGATCTGCTCTTGGGCAAAATCATGGTACCGCTTGCGGCGTTTGGCGGAATAGGTTTCCGTTTTGTTGCTCCTACTGACAGCGACCGACAATCGATCTAGTCTTCCAAAAAAGTCTACGTCTACTTCCATAGAGGTATCTCCTAAAATTAAGTTTTACTGGATTACCCCAATGACGCAAATTAAGACTTGACGAGCATGTACTAGTACACAGACTTTCTTTGCACCATTGGTGTGGTTTCTCCGTCTGGGCATGCTTGGCGGCGTAAGCCAGGCGGAGAGCTTTCCGCATGGGTAAATTGTAGATGTGTAGGAATAGGTGTCAAGAAAAATTTTGTAAATTTCTGTTAAGTGTCAAAAAAATACAAATAGTGTTACTCAAATTAATTTGACAATATTTAATTTTTAAGGAGATTAGTAGAATTACAATATTTATAGAATTATCAGTTAAATGAA
>JBCCIA010000569.1:0-3329 GCA_039028475.1 Spirochaetota bacterium
ATAGCATATCGTTTTAAATTCGACTTATATATCTAAAGAATGCTACTTTTATCATAAAAAAATAATGTATAACAAATGTTCTACTTTAACTGAGAAGAGTCTCCTTGTATTCTTTCAGTACTGTATCCTTGATAAATTCGAGAGATTCAAGTTTAGATAACCTCTGTTCTCTTTTTTGTACAAGTCCTTGTTTTTTATTATCTATTTGTAGGCTTCCCACTTCCACTGTAGTACTCAGCAAAAACAACAATGCATCCTGACAATCCTCTCGTAGCAAAAGCTCCTGGAACACCTCAGTTCCTGTCATCTCAGGCATATTTTCATCAGAGAGTATGATGACTGGTACAATCCGATCAACGGTATTCAATAACTCTTTTCCATTGGAAAACTCAATGACAAACCAACCTTCCTGCCGAAACATACTAGCAAGTTGCTTTCTATAAGCTATGTTGTCGTCAGCTACAAATAATAGTTTCTCGCTATTGGGTATAGAGAGCTGGAAACAGGCTCCACCCTGAAGAAGATTTTGAGCGCTTATACTACCGTGGTGTTTGTGAATCAGTTGCTTGACCAACAAAAGACCTATTCCTGAACCAAATTCTCCCTCAATACCAAGTTTGGAAGTTTTGTGAGAAAAATCGAATAGATACGGTAATACATCTAGCGCAATCCCCACTCCTGTGTCTTTTATCTCTAACAATAAATTTTCTTCCTGTTGGAAATAGTTGATCCGAATTTCACCTGAGTGTGGGGTGTATTTGATGGCATTGGCAACAAGGTTGCTAAATATTTGCGAGAACAAGGCAAAGTCTACAATAATGATTGTATCTTTTGTATTTTCGATCGCCCAGGTAATGTTTTTGTGCGTAAGAGAAGGTTGGTGCTCTTCTTGAACCCTTTGCAAAAGGTCATGAATGCTCACCAATTCATAAGATAGTTTTACATCACCAGTCTCTAACTTACTAATATCTAATATTTTATCTACCATATCTATAGAATAGCCAAGACTTTTTCGAATCATATCTAGATAGTTAGCAATGGCAGCACCACTCAAATGCTTGTATTCACCTTTTACATGTTCTAAAATTACGAGAATTCCAACGAGCGGAGAGCGAAGATCATGTGCAACTAGCAATAAAAATTTATCCTTTAATCTGTTGGCTTCATCTGCTTTTTCTTTAGCTTCTTTCAATTCTTTGGTTCTAATCTTGATTTTATCGTCTAAATTCACCGTTAACTCTTCGATCTGTAGAAAAGCAGAGGAAAAGCGATTGGACAAGAAAAATGCTTGCGAGAGTACCAGAAATAAAAATCCAATAGGGACATAGTAATTGGTTTGTATATATCCTAGATCATACAATACATCATTGATAGCCAGAAATGAAAAGACACAAAAACCAAATAATATCTGATTGCTCCCCTCCCTCTTGCGGTAACATGCTAGTAAGTTCATATAGACACAGTAGAGAGCACAAAAAATCGTAATAAACTCCATGAGTTCGAGCGAGCCTGTAAAAATCCGAACTGGCAAAAATACGACTCCACAAGCCAGAAGCGATGAAACGATTACAATACTTCTATTGAGATTTTTATAAGATTCCTGAGGAAAAATAGAAGACATAAATAAAACGGAACTCGGAGTTCCCAAATAAATTGTCAAATATTCTATACGAAAAGCGAGTTCCCAAGGAAAAGAGGGAAACAACTGAAAAATCGCAAATTCACGTGTTAACAAAGGACGCAGGGCAAACAATAGGGAGAGCATAGCAAAATACAAATTAGAGATATTCTTTTTAATCTTTAGAAATAAATTTAAGTGGTAAATGCTGATAATGAGAATACTACCGAAAAGAAAAAAGTCCATAAATAAATTCAGATCTGTTTTTCTTTTCACTTGGCTAGCTAATCCCAAATAGGCCTCATACCAAAAACCTCCGTGGATATGGTTGTAATTTGCCACATGGATAATTATTTCTAGCTCAGACTCTGAATTAGAGATATCAGCGATACTTGTCTGGTAAGCAGACCTAGCTAGTTTAGGATTTTCACTGACTCTACCAACTTCTTTTACAAGCCTTCCATTGATATACAAACGATAGGAAGTACCTAAGTTAGGAACTTTTAAGGCAAGTGCTGCCCGGTTCTCAGATATAGGTAGTTGAACAAATAAACGATAAGAGGCATACCCAATCCCTACATTTTTCTTATCAGTATATTCATCCCAGTAAGATGGAACTTGGATATATACTTTTTCACCTTTATCATTTCTGTTTTGTGGCATAAGTAAGTTTTGCCAATAAAACTCCCACTCTCCTTGTAAACTAACACTTCCCTGTTTTAGAAAGTTCCAATTGCGAAGATCAAGGTTCCCTTTGCTGGCGAGTTGCTTTTGTGACGGGTTCGGTGAGCAGTAAAGTATAAAGAAGAAACTAAGAAGTATATATTTTTTCATTTATGATTAAAAGTCTTTTGCTAGTTATACTTAGAAATACTCTTTGTATATTTTGCTCTTTAAGGCATCCAGAGATGTTACTTGGAATATAGTTTTCAAATTCTGTAAGTGGTATTCTACAGTTCGTTTCGAGATATCCAGCTCTGCTGCAATTTGCTTGGATGTATGAGAGTCATACAAAAGACTGACAATCTTTTGTTGTTGTTTTGTCAGGTTGATTGCATTTTCCCGAAGAGATTCATCCACCAATTGCTTTCTAAAATTATCTTTTTGCCAGAGAATGTCCATCATTTGTTGTAAGAAACTAGAGGCATTGCTTCCCTTATGGATAAAACCATTGGCTCCCTTTTCTATAGCTTGCTGTTTGTAACCCAATTTATTCCATGCAGTGAAAATAATTATCTTTCCAGTAATTCCGATACTGCGCAACCGCTGTGTAACTTCAATTCCACTAGCATCAGGTAAATCAAGATCTATAATAAAAGCTGAAAACCCTGTTAGATCTAACTCTTGATTGGACGATTGGGGAAGTTGAGGTCAATGCGCTGATCGCGGGTGGGAAGCAGTCCAAAACCGCCGCCCGCGCTTTCGCAAGTTATCTGCAAGAAAAGTTGCGTTAGCTCTAACTGTGAGCCTGCCCAAAGAGAAGACTGGGCTTGGGATCAATCCAGATTTAAGTGGCCATAAAGCGCTCGGCGTCCAAACTCCTCACGCGGTCGCGAAAGGTTACGTCGAACTTATCCAATCCAGTTCGAAGCCACTCCAGATATTCATGCCATCTTGATCGATCTTCAAGAGGAGCATCTTTGAGATACGTAATAATTCGGGAGGCCTTTCGCTGTGGAAGCTCCTGCCATTCCAACTTCATCCCAAGTTC
>JBCCIA010000570.1:0-3297 GCA_039028475.1 Spirochaetota bacterium
AAAATAACTTACCTCTTTAACCGTTTCTCCCGCTTTATCCTTTGCTTGGATCTGTAAGATATAGTTCCCCTGTTGCCAGCTCTTTACATCTTTCAATTTGAGATACTTTTGCTTTTGCGAATGGAATCGTATAGCAAATACTTTTTCTCCTTTCGGCCATTTCAAACGGTTGTTTTCGTCACTGTATTCATCATCAGGAAAGAGCTTATAGGATTCTTCTCGTGAAAGTAAAAATTTATCTGGTTTCGGCCATAGTCTCTCTCTAAAAAATCGTTTTGGGGATTGCAACTTATAGATTTCAATCGTACCGGCAGTAGGCTCAAAGGTACCATTCAGGTTCGTTGTAGTGATTTTCCATTCTGCCCCTTTTTGCAAATCTAATAGACTGCTAGACCGTACAGCAACAACTAACCCAGTGTAACCTACACGTACATTTATTGTCGAGCTTCGTGTTTCACCATTGCTATCTGTAATGTCTGCATAAACTTTATACGTAAAAGTAGGCTTTGCTTCTTTACTAATGCTGAGGTCTGGTATTGCTTTAAAGTTGATAGTAAATTTACCAAACTTATCTGTTTTGGCTTTTCCGCTCAGAATTTCTACAGCTGGAGAAGATGGATAGTAACCATAAGAACGGTACCACCAATACGGTAACTTTGCTCTTCGTACTACGCGAAACCGCACAGCAGCATGGTCTATATTTGCTGCCGAGTAAGCCCTAGCTTTGCCACTGACCGTTACTACAGAACCCAGCTTGTAAGTTCCCTTGACCGGAGAAAAACTCACCTCAAATTTAGGCCTTTTGTATTCTTCTACAGAAACGGAGTGGTAGCCACCCAGGTCAGTCTTAATCAACATATTTCCTGTCAATACACCTTGCGGAGCAATGAATGTGCCGCTAAACGTTCCATATTCATTTGACACGAGACCCAAACTAGAGATCTTCTTACGGTTTACATCATAAAAGGTCACAGATACTGGTTGCTTAGTTTTCAGTTCGTTTTGTTTTTCACTATCCGAATCAACTAGCATTCCTTTGAAGTAAATGGTTTGTCCTGGACGATAGATAGCTCGATCCGTAAATAAAAAAACTTTGGTGGTACGTTGCTTATCCTTTTTGTAACTACGGTACTGGTACAAATTTGTACTCGTACGTAAGGTAGAACTCGAATAGTAACTGATTGGCGCCAGAAAATCTTTGGCATGTTTAAAAATAATATAAAACCTACGGTATTTCTGAGGCGGCTTGACTTTAAAATATCCGTTCCTATCGGTTACAAATTCATTCACTTTATTCGATTCGTACTTGCTGGTATCATAATTGTATTTCTGCTGGTATACTTCCGCTTTTACACCCTGCAAGGGTTCTCCACTCAAACGGTTCAGAACGTAAAATTCTTTACTAGAATCTTTGTTATTGCGTTTGATATAAGAGATATACGAAGTTGCTGTGAAGGCAAAACCAGTCACATTTTTCTGGGCTGCGAGTTCTTTAGAACTTCCCACAGTTATGAGATACTGGCCAATCGCCAAAGCAGGAATTTTTGCTTCCACTGCATGCTGTTGGTAATCTTTATCATTGGGCAAGTTGACAACAAACTCTTTCATTGCTGGCTTTGTAGCAAATTGTTGCAGAAGGTAATCTTGGTAATAAATGTATTTTTTATACTTTTTATAGTACTGTGAATAACCTATCTTTACCTGTTGCATCAAAGTTTTGTCGACTCGGTAGATCTTGAAATATAGTTTCTCAACATTGCGGTAAGAAACATAGGTTTTGAAGGGTCTATCTGGTAGATTTATCTGTTCTACTTTTAAGCGAATCTTTTTGCGTTCAATCATGGACTGAAGGTAACGACAATTTTGTCCTCCGTTGGATTGGGGGTGTTTTTTAATGGCTTTTGCACAGATTTGCCAAGCGGTTACCTTGTCTTGCTTATGTTCTGCAGAGCGTAGAGGCTTATACAAGTTTCCTTTCTGCTGCCAATAACTGGCGATTAGATAGGCAACTTGTGCTACAGAAGGGTGCTCGCCAGCAAAGCTCTCTAAACTACGCAAGGCTTTTATATACAGCTCATCTGCCTCAGAACCAGTGTAGTAAGATTTCACAAAACGCAAACGCTTAAACTCTAAGTCCATCAAAGAATCAATGTTTTTATCTTCCAAGTGAAATTTCGTGGCATCTTGCAAAGCCTTAAGAGCGTGGTACTTATAGGCAAGAGTATCCTTTGACTGGATGTTGAGTTTTACAAATTCTCTAGCCGGAGAAAAATACTCGGCTCGGTTGAGAACAAAACTTTCCGCTGGACGGACAATATCAGGCTCTGAACTCATAAAAAAATCTACTGCTCTATGGATTAAAAAATCATATACCGTAGAACGATACTTACGGCCAGTAGGAATATGCTCAGATTTTGTATTGAGAATGGAACGATAGTCTTTTATTTCGGTTTGTTGTAGAGTGCCTATATTTGTAATCGACTTGGTATAATACGAAACAACCTGCTCTATTAATTTTCGTGCATCATAGGTAGAAATGTCATTTTGTTGGAAGTTTTTTGTGGCTGTTCTTTTGCGAATGTACCAGCGATTTCTCTGGTAGTATTTCCAGTAAATTTCCGCCAGCATGGATTGTAGGATTGGCTTACTAAACTCATCCGCCTGTTGCGATTCCTCCTGGATCAACTGGATGCCTTTGACAAAAGCCTTCTCTTCTACCTGTCCTAAATACTTGGCTTTGAAAATAATAGATTTGATATACTGGGATGGGTTCGTTTCTTTTTTGGCTTTTGCATAGATCTGGTTTACAATTTTTAAAGCGGATTTAGGCAATCCCTTCTTTTCTTGCTTTTTGACATCCAGCCAAAGCTGCGAATAGGAGCCACTGCTGATACTTTTTCCCCAGAACCACTCCTGGGATAATAAATGGTTAGAATTAAAAATTAGAACAAGTAAGATGAATTGGATGGCTTTCTTTAACACGACAAATCCCTTTTAATAGATTTCCAGCTCGCGACATAGAAACTCTACATGCAAGACTATCACCAAAGCCTGGACACTTAGAGGTATCTGTCTATAAACTTTTTTATCAAAAAGCCTTGCAATTCTAAAGGAAGTCGCAATTTTCTTAGTAAAAATAGCAATGCCATTGTTTACAAAATTACAGGTTCTTGCAACTTGCCTTTTACATAAGAATAGACAGGTTTTAGGACGCGCTGTAAGTTTTTCGATACAACCTTTTAAAATATTTGCAGAAATCCTCGCAAAATTTATCAAGTTACTATATGGAAAGTTCAA
>JBCCIA010000571.1:0-3297 GCA_039028475.1 Spirochaetota bacterium
GTATAAAGATCAATTACCTCAGAGGTAACATTTATGAAAATTTTAGAAAAAGATCCGAAAAAAGAGAATTCCTTTGGAGAAATGTTACGATTTTGGAGAAAAATAAATCATATCAGCCAAATGGACTTTTCCCTTGATATAGAAATATCAACTAGACATTTAAGCTTTTTAGAAACCGGAAAATCAAAACCAAGTTATAATTTAGTTTTAAAGATTAGCAATTGTTTGAAGCTACCTTTCCGGCAGAGAAATGCCTTCCTAATAGCAGCAGGTTATGTTCCAGCTTTTCAAGAAGAAGATTTTACAAGCAAAAACTTTCTCGTAGTACGAGAGGCTTTGCAACGTATGTTAGAAAAACATGAACCATACCCTGCTTTTGTAGTCAATACCAGTTATAAAATATTAATGAAAAACAAAGGCTATGACAACTTGGTAAAACTGTATGCAGGGGATAAGACATTAAAAAAATACGATAATGCTATGCAAATTCTTTTTTCCAAAGATGGTTTACAACCTTTTGTCAAAGATTGGCATGTGATTGAATATTTTTTACTCTCTCGTTTAAAGGAGGAAATAGTTTCTACCCAAAATAAAGAATTGAGCAAACTGTACCTAGAGCTTTGCAAAAAACAAAAGGAAAGAAGTAGTAACAACATGCAGATGGACAGTAACCTTCCAGTTATGACATTGGTGCTAGAAAAAGAATTGCTCAAAACAAGCTTTTTTACTACTATCACAACCCTCGGAACACCACTTGACGTAACTACGCAAGAATTAAAAATTGAATTACTCTTTCCATCCAACGACGAAACAAAGAAATTATTTTTTTAACAACTGAAGAATACGCTTATTTTCAAACACCTCCTAAAAATTCTATTGCTCTTGTGCCAGATAAAGAAAAATCAGAGGAGCTAATTCAAAAAACTTAAAAAGAATACTACAGTACTTTCCAAGATAATGAGGTTGATTAAATTGGTCTTCGTACGTTCATTTTCAATAAAGAAAACTAATTTTTAAAGCCCAAAAGAGTAAATTTATGAAAGCTATTCGAATACATGAATATGGTGAGAGAAATGTACTGAAATTAGAGGATTACCAGGTTCCTACGATTTCAGATAATGAAATCCTAATAAAAGTAATTGCTGCTGGAATCAATCCAGTAGACTGGAAAATTCGTCGGGGTTATCTGCAAGAAATGATTCCTCATAAATTTCCATTGGTTCTTGAGTGGGATGTAGCTGGTATCATCGAGCGTTGTAGAGATAAGGTTACAGAGTTCTCAATAGGAGATTTGGTATACTCTATACTTGATATCGCTCGTCATGGTAGTTATGCAGAGTATATAGCTATAAAGGCAAGTGAAGTGGCTCTAAAACCTAAAACTATTTCCTTTGCAGAAGCTGCTTCCGAGGATTTAGCCAAAAAAGCAGGTGCAAAAGGTGAGTTTGTTTTCATCCAACCAAGTGCAGTATACTAAAACAACTTGCTGAGTTGATCGATAACGGAATGATCCGCCCCATAGTCGAAGCCGAATTTTCTCTCAAAGATATTAGCAAGACACACGAGTTAAGTGAAAGTGACAGAGCAAAGGGAAAAATAGTAGTTCATGTAAGCATGCCTGGATAAACTCAGTTTATTTTTTGTTTTATTTTTGAAAAAGTTCTTACATAGAAAGGAGGAACTGTGAAAACTTCAATTTTAAATTTACTTTTTGATTGTACTGAAAATCCATACAATGAGATACGACAGTTACTCGAGAAAGGAGCAAACCCCAACGAAAGTACAGAATACTTCGAAACACCACTAAGAGTAAGTTCTCAACTCGGTTACTTCGATACTGTAAAACTATTATTTGAGTATGGAGGTGATCCCTCTCATCTTGAGTGGACAACTGTTTTCCATAAGGTAGCATACGGTTCTGTAACGGAAATTGAAAAATGTATTGCAGAAGGAATTGACTTGAAACATCGAGATACATGGGAAAGAACAGTTTTTCTGCTTGCGGTTCAAACTGGAAGTATTGCAAAAGCCAGTGCCTTACTGAATGCTGGTGCAGACCTCAATGATACCGGCCTTTGGGGTTCCACGATTGAATACGCTATTCATGCAAATAGCGGTCCAATGCTACAATGGTTACTTGATCAAGGAATGCCAAGCGAAAAATACAATGACTATGGCTATACACCTTTAATGGAAGCAGCAACACAAAATACCCTACAATGTGTCAAAGTTTTAGTAAGCAATGGTGTAAATATTTATCGAAAAGATCGCAACCAGTTTTCTCGTAGTTCAGCTATTTCTCATACCTCGAACTTAGATATTGCATTGTACTTGTCCCAGGCAGGTGATGCTATTGAAAAAAATACGGATGTAAGGGCAGAGTTATTAGGTATAGGTAACACTCAAATAGGCAATTTCTCTAAGAAAGAATACGAACGTTTAAAAGGTAGAAAGTTCGGTACGTCCAATCCAGAACAATGTATGAATCCACTTTGGATGGATGCTATACGATGCAATAAAGCTGCATATGATATTCGGAATAAATTTGATGACGATGGAATAGAACAAAAATCCCCTGTTTGGTGTTATGAACGCTATGGAAAGTCACTGACACCTCTAGACAATGAAGCATATATAGAGATTGCCGGCGAGCACGAAGACCACTATGATCCTGATTTTTGTATTTATAACGAAGTTGTTTATTTTCCCAAGCCTGGAACTTTTCAAATTTTTATGTATCCCAAAGATATATTTCCTCCTACCGATTTTCATACAGCTACTTTACTAGGAGAAAACATTTATATAATTGGCAACTTGGGATATATGGGTGAAAGAAAATATGGTACAACACCGGTTTATAGACTGAATATATTATCTTTTGCAATTGAGAAAATAGAGACAACAGGTGACAATCCTGGTTGGATTCACAAGCATAGTGCTTTTTTAGAAGACTCTTCGCACATAAGAATTTGTGGTGGGGAAGTCTTAGGTTATGAAAACAAACAGGAAGTTCATAGCTATAACTGTGAAGATTTTTTATTGGACTTACATACGATGAACTGGTCACGTACTACAGCAAACCGGTACGATGGAGAAGGAGCTTTCTTTTCAGAAAAGTGTAAAACACTTGACTTTTCTGAAGGCACACTCATTGGGATTAAAAAAGACGAAAAATGGCAACTACTAAAGATCATTAAGATACACCGTGTTGATGTTGAAGTAGGTGATATAATTTGTATCCGTAACCAACAAATGACAGTAACAGAAAGTGATTTTTTATATATTGTTGTTTTTGCA
>JBCCIA010000572.1:0-3266 GCA_039028475.1 Spirochaetota bacterium
GAGTATGACCACGACGGCAACATCGTGGGTTTCTCTTTGCACTGATCGGATTGTTAATAATTTTTCTGAATACACCTTTAGACAAACTTCTTGAAGAGATTAGCAAGGGGCTAAGTATTGCTAATCTGAAAATGTTCTGGAGTCTAGATTATCCAGGTGCATTGAAAAGTTTTTTCTTTGCCCTTTGTTTAGGAACTTTAGGCTCTGCTTTTTTTGGCCTACACAGAGGATTGGTTAGCAGTCTGATTATAAGTGTAGGAGGGACAGAACCTTTCACCAAAAGTATCGTACTCAATTCTATACGCAATCCCTTACTTATACTTAGCTTAGCCATAGGCATTCACAGAGGTATACAATTTGGTACTGACTTCAAAGCAGCTCATCATATAGAACCTAGTAAAATTCTTTACGAGATTTTTGGCATACTTGAGCTAGTTATAGAAGGAGGTCTTGTTTTTTTCGTAACTTTTGGGCATTTTTTTTTAGCGATTCTTTTTATTCTATTACTCTTTGTCTTAGTATACTACGGGCTTAAACATCTTTCTAAAACACTTCATAGCATTTTTGTAAATTTGAGTATTGGTTTGTTCTTTGGACTCATCGGAACTTTCTCTGGTGGCTTCCAAGCTGATTTTATAAATAAAGAATTCTTTGTAATTTACTTGTTGTTTCTTTCGTTACGCTTTCCTTTCTATTTATATCATTTGTTCTCTTGCATCTGGAGAAACACCTTAACCAACAACCCCTATTTATTAGACTCTTGTATTTATTTTTCTTTGCCTATCCGAAAAGCTCTTATCCAACAGGCAGTGCAAGACTTTACTACTGGCAAACAGCTTTTGCTAAGTTACGAACAAACTTACAAACCAATAAATATGAACTTCTTCCCCCTTTGTCAGAGTTGAACGCAGAAGAAATGGCTCTATTGCAACAGAACTTTTTAGAAACACAAAAAATAGTTTTGTTGCTTATAGAGGAGACGAAAAAGCCAAGAACTGCCTATTGGCAGAAGGATTATTTGCAAGCATTTAGCTTATTGGATCAGGAACTTGTAAATAGAATGAAAGAACTTGGGTAGAATAAGAATAGTATTGCAACAGTTTGCCTTAACTTCTAAATGCACAAAATACCAACTGTTGTTCGACAAGGATAAAAGGCTTGACCAAGTGCCAAGGAAGAAATATGATTTACTCTATCCTTATGGTACGAGAAGTTAATGGAAGAAAATAAAAAGAATCATGAGATCGATCTAAATAGTGAGCTAAACCTGGAGCATGCTGAGTTTTCAGAGGAAATTGCAGAAGTTACCTGCGTTTCTTGCGTAGCTACAATTGAAAGTACTTACTACACCGTAAATGACAATGTTTTGTGTGAAAACTGTAAAGAAGTCTTGGAAACAGGACTCTCCGAAAAAACCACTAAAAGTAT
Organism: Spirochaetota bacterium; assembly: GCA_039028475.1. GTDB lineage: Bacteria > Spirochaetota > Leptospiria > Leptospirales > Leptospiraceae > JBCCIA01. Next base: position 1,429 of record JBCCIA010000572.1, read on the forward strand.
GGTATTCAAAGCCATTCTCTTTGGTCTACCAGTTGCCTTAGTAGGTACTGCTATTTATTATGCCATCTCTGCTATAACAGGTTATGAGTTTGGTCTAGTTGCCATTTTAGTAGGCTTTATGGTAGGGCATGCTGTCAAAAAAGGAGGAGAGGACAAAGGTGGCTGGCTATTTCAAACTATTGCCATCCTTCTCACCTATCTCTCCATATCATTCACCTATGTACCTCATTTCACAGGAGCAATGGAAGAATCACTCAATAAACAAACTACCGAATCAGCAAGTAAGGATGTTAGCAAAGAAAACCCAGCGAAATCTACCGAAAAGCCACAACAAGAAATATCTGGCGAAAATAGAGCGATCAGTATCATTACAGCAGTGATTCTATCGCCTGCCTTTCCTATCTTTGTAGCTTTGGAAAGCCCTCTTAGTTTTTTAATTTTGCTTTTTGGACTGTACCAAGCCTGGAAAATCAATCAAAAACCAATTTTCGTCTTTGCTGGTCCTTTTCAGTTAGGAACAGTTGTTACGGAAAATTCGGAAAAAAACGTAAACGGTAGTGATGAATTCTGAAACCATTTCAAAGTGTGACAAATGTGGTACAGAGGTATCAAGCACTCTCTTATCCTGTCCCCAATGCCACCGTCTGTTACACGCCAGTACCATCCAAGAACTCTTAGCAAATGCGGAAGTTAAGGGCAAAGAAGGTGATTTATCGAAACAGCTTATGCTAATGCGAGAAGCCTTAACTTTCCTGCCTGCCAATAGCAAACAAAACCAAATTTTAGGCCAACGTATTGAAATTTTAAGCCAAAAGACAGATACAACCCCCAAAGAAGAAAATAGCAACAAAGATACAACTGCGAACTGGAAGAAACTAGGAGTCTTAGGAAGCGTAGGTCTTTTTTTCTGGAAGTTCAAATTTATTTTCACCTTTCTTGTAACCAAAGGCAAACTGCTACTTGTTGGCCTCAGCAAAGGTGGTACTTTACTGACTATGTTTGCTTCTTTTGGGGTTTACTGGACTCTTTGGGGTTGGAAGTTTGCCTTAGGTTTTGTATTCTCCATTTACATCCACGAAATGGGACATGTCTATGCTTTGAATCGTTTGGGCATCAAGGCTTCCGCACCTGCTTTCATTCCTGGTTTGGGAGCCTTTGTGCGGATGAAGCAAATGCCGATGAGTAGCAGAGAAAATGCAAGAGTTGGTTTGGCTGGGCCGGTTTGGGGCTTATTTGCAAGCTATCTGTTTTTTGGCCTTTACTATCTAAGCGGTTATAAGAGTCTTTCCGCTTTGGCACAAGTGTCTGCTTGGATCAATTTGTTTAATTTATTGCCCATTTCCCCTCTGGATGGAGGTAGAGGTTTCTCTTCCATGTCCTTAGCTGGCTGTGCCCTTTGTGTAACGGTTTTATTTGTCACTTGGTATTTCACCTCGCAGACACTTTTACTAGTGTTGGCAGTCGCAGGTGTTTTCAATGCCATTTCGCAGAAAGATGTTGCCCAGGAAAATGATATTCGTTCCGTATTCACTTATTGTCTTTTGATCATTTGTTTATCTCCTCTCAGCATACTTACAGAAATCAGCGGCAAGTAAAATACCATAAAAACAGAAACTTTTTGCAATTGACGCATCATTTGTATCATACTTACTTTTTACTCCAAGGAGCTTGTTAGATTTGAAAATTTTTCTCATAGAAATGCCTACTTCCTTTGCTTTAAAACAGCAAGTAATTCTTTTTTTGTTTTTAGCTTTAACCTAATGAAGTAGCACTTTTAAGATAAGAAAATTTATAATGACTCAATAAATGAACCGGTTGCTTCGATCATTTAATCAGAC
>JBCCIA010000573.1:0-3266 GCA_039028475.1 Spirochaetota bacterium
AATGCTGATGAGAAAAAGTAGGGTGATTCCTAGACTCATCGATGCGGTGACCCATTTCCAGTTTGTTGGTAGAATTGTGATAGTCGTCTCTTGCGTAGGGCGGTGGTTGATGAGAAAATATAGCTTTAGTTTCTTCCCCCAAATGTACTTTTCCATAAAAGAGAACTGGTTGCGTAGTTTGGTCTGGATACGCCGTGGAATGATAAACTTCATTTCATCTAAAACTTTGCCGGCCTTGTCTGCTTCCAATGCTGTTGTACCAATATAGATCGGTTTGTCTCTGGTGATCTCCTTCTCTCCATAGGTATGGTCTTTGTCGCCTTTGGGGTCTAAGAAAATGATGTAGGATTTATCAATGCTGTTGCCAAAATTATAGCCGTAAACCGTGACAAGGCTACCAGATACGCCTCCACTAGGTTCTGACTTTACAATAAAGGGCTGTCTATCTTTTTCCAAGGAGCGTTCTGGAATCTCTACTTCGGAGGATAGGATAGGAGTATCTTTTCTGGCGTCTGTAATGATTAACTCGTGTTTTCCTGCATCGATGTGTTTGTTGCCGTGTGCTTCAAAGCTGATCGTTCGCAGCCCCGTTCTTTGTAGGGAGCCTTTGACTAAATATAAAAGCGTATCACCTACTCTAATGGCAATGCGCAATTTTTGTAAGACTTTGTCTTCTTTGCGTACAGGCACTTTTGCCATCAATTGGGAAAGCTCTTTGGGGCTAGGGGCCGTGATTTTGAGAATATATGTTTCGCGAGAAAAGTTTTTTGGCTCAAACTCCCCCAATTCAAAGCTATTGGCAGATAGCTGGAAGACAAGAAGTGTGTATAGTAAGAGGACGGCCAGAAGTTTCATAGAAGTCGAGTCTACACGAAAATCTAATATCTGGCAACCCATTTTCATGTAGACGATTGGTGAAAAGAGCTATTTTTGTCCGCTTGTCATTTGAATTCTCAGTAAGGATATGAATCGAAGAGCTAAAATGCCATACGCTAAGTACTCTAAGTCTATTGGTATAAAGTCAGATATTTCCCATGTTATAAAAGCCAGTATGGCTGTGATTTGCAACCAGTCCGATAGATTTCGATTCATATCTTCTTCGTAGAGAGAGCTTGCAACTTTAGTTTCGGGAATCTGCAAATGTTGGCTTATCCTTTTGCGTATGAAGTCTAAGCGTTGTAAAGAAATAACCTTGCCAAGAAGAGTGATCTCTTTGCCTGTAAGTAGTTTTGCTCGTAAGCTGTAGTAATTATTGCCAGAGAAGATTTCATCCTTATACCTGTCTATGTATATGTCAGTAATTTGCTCAAGATCTTTTCGGGATTCTTGGCGAATGAAAAAAAAGGAAGTTTTTACAATCAGCTGATTTGATTTTAATAGGATGTAAGTTTTGCTAAAAAGGGTTCGAAACAAATATACAATGAAAAGGGATCCTAAGATCAACGCAAGTACAATAGGGTCGATAGGATATAAACCTTGCAGAATGAAAAAGATCACACCCATAAATAATAAAAATAGAAAAATGGATCCCCCTTGCGGAAACATAAATATATTTCTTAGAAGAATTGTGAAATGTACCTTAGAAGAATAAAACTGTATACCACGTGGTGCCTTCATGATTAATTGTATAGAGACATTCCTCTCTTGGGTATTTGATAAAAAAGTATAGAAAGATTTAAAAATACCTGAAGAAGATAAGGAAACGTTTTACACTCTCACAGCCAAAGATCGTAAAATACTCCAAACAAGTTACCAAAAGTTACCAAAATTCATACAGGCAGCAATCCGCGAAACAGTGCTAGGAATTTATTTTGTTCCAACAAAAAAGACTGCCGGAATAGTTTTGGAAGTTGTAGGCAGTGACTTGAAAACATATTCTCTTCTAGTATTGGATCCAAGATCTTTGCAACAAACTATCGATGAATTTCTCAATGACTCTATCTACGCAATCTTTGAGAGACCACAAAATAATGTTTCAGGAATTAGTTTTGCGGTGCATGCCAAAGAAAGTGCCATGTTACTATTGCTGTTACATGAAGGTACGCACATCTACGATGTCAGGTATGGCATAACCGAGCATAAAAGACTTGCCCGAACTATTTGGCAGAATTATGGAACTCGTGTTGTAAAGAATACTGCCTTTAGTGGAGTAAGAGTGAATTTTAATAAAAAAATTGATCTGGCAAGAAATATCGATATCTATGATGCCCTGGTACATTCAAACTTTGTTTCTGTATATTCCCTGAAATCGGCCGGTGAAGATTTTGCCGAACTGGCAACTTTCCATTATCTTGTTAATGAACTCAAGTATGATTATAAGATTAGTGTTTGGAACAATTCTAAGCAAATACTCGTTTATAGACCTATGCAAAACCCTAAAGTAAAAATGAGAATTAAACATATGCGTCGCTGTATTTTTGCAAAAGACAAACCTTGCTTCTCCAAGTAAAATTATTTTTTAATAGTAAATATGCTATATAATAACTTACCATATTTTCTATTTGACACCTATTTTTGATTGCCGATACTTTCGCAGGGGTAGTATTTATGGACGAAATAAAATCTTTGAGTTTTCAGATGGAAAAGATCGCTTTAAAACTGAGTGTCAAAGTTCAAAAAATTTATGACTCTTTAAAAGAGTTGCATGATTTGACGATTCTGCTTTTTAAAAACACGTCTGAAGATAATGACAGTATTAACAGATGGCTTGCTGATGAAATGTTTGCTGTTGATGGAAAAGGTTATTTCCGTCGTTCTGGTGTTTTAGATACATTTCACAATAAAATGGATATTTCTGATGAAGTGACATACCACTGGCCTGGACAATTGAAAGATGATTTAGGTATACGGTTTCGTTTCTATGCCCTACGAGAAGTTGCTTTTATCCTCAAAAAGATAAAAGACAAACTAGGCAATGTAAGTATTATTTATTACCAAGATGTAATTTCGAATGGTGCGATTGCATATCCCTATTTTGATATGGCTGACGCAATTCCTGCTGATTTTAGTTGGAAAGAGTATTACACATACCTTTCCGTGAATCCTGAAAATAATCCTGAACGTTTGATCCAAAGAACTCCTCCTAATATTGACTATGCTGGAGAGGGATTGATCACTATTTTTTCTATTCCTATATATGTAAGAGGGTGTCTGAAAACTAGATAAAGTTAAATATATTTTGTACGATATTATAAGTATGGTAGAACGAAAACCTTATCCCACAGACTTGAAAGACAAAGAATGGAAGTTAATAGAACCCTATTTTC
>JBCCIA010000574.1:0-3256 GCA_039028475.1 Spirochaetota bacterium
GGCTTGTATGGAATTCCAGGGCGTTCCGTTTATTCATCCTCAAAGGCGGCATTGCACGCTGTTTTTGAATCTTTGCGTATTGAGTTACAAGAAGATGGTGTGCGCTCGATACTCTTTTGCCCTCCCTATACGAGGACGAATTTAAGGACTTCTGGGTTAGATGCGAATGGTAAAAAGTTGCAGGAAGCCCAGTACTCAGGAAATATCAAAACTCCTGAAGAAGTCGCATTGGCAATGTTACAAGCAGTGCAGAACCCAAACTCTCGTCTAGTAGTTATGGACAGATCTGGGTTTTTTGTCAAGTGGCTGAGAAATTTAGCTCCCGCCTTCCTGGAAAGGGTCTTATATAAGAAATTGTATAAAGATTTCCACTAAGCTTTTTATAAGGCAAGGCTATCTGATGCCTCTTCTTCCAACCAAGTATCTATGTGGAGTTCTATGCCTAAGCTACCAATAAGTGTCATAATTCTAGGACTCAATGAAAAGCCATCCACACCTGGAGCAGAATACTCTACAGAACAGTAGAATCCTGCTTGACAACCTTTGATGGCGTCTTTGAAGATTTGTCGGGCTGGAGCTAATTTCTTTAGAATGTCAGTCAAATGATTTTCTAAGGGTTCTGAGGCATCTAATGTCGAATGTAGTTGCCAAAGACCTTGCATGCGATTCCCTTGCAAATCTGGTGTCGTAGAGTCATGGACATAGTCTGGTTGTAGGTTAAGTGCTTCAGAAATTTGATTTGGCTCTAGGCTTTGGCTGGAGATTCCTAAAAAAGCCCTGCATTTTGGCTCACGCATCATAACAATGGATTTTATCCGAGAATATGCTCACTTGGCAAGGCGAAAAAAAAATTAATTTGCAATATTTTTATGAAAAAATTAAAAGTTTTATTGACATGAGCTAAAAATACTCTGGTACTATTTATAAGAGAGTAACTAAATAAAATACTATCTGAAAGGTCAATTTAAACAGAATGAAAAACATACTTATCATAGAAGACGATCCAGATATAGGTAGTTTGATCCAAAAGACCCTAAATTCTGCGCATTATGAAACGAACCTTACTGACTCGGGGGAAGAGGGATTAAAAATCTTTAAAGCGAACAGACCCGACATGTTAATTTTAGACTTATCTCTTCCTGACATGGACGGAATTGATATCTGCCGTAATATCCGCAAAGGAGACGAAGCGACCCCAATTTTTATCTTAACAGCGAGAAACGAAGAAATCGATCGTATCATGGGTCTTGAGCTAGGTGCTGATGACTATATAACTAAACCTTTTTCTATTCGTGAATTAAAAGCTCGTGTAGATGTGTTTTTTAGACGTTGGGATAATAGTAATAAAAATACTTTGAGTCGCTCCACCATCACTGCTGATGGTGAAATCATTCGCGGTGCTTTAAAAATTGATCCAGTGCGTCGAAGAGTTACTATCAGTGATCAGATTATTAATATTTCCAGAAAAGAGTTTGAAATTTTGCATCTTTTAGCTAGTTCACCAGGAAAAGTTTTCTCTCGTGAGATGATTCTAGAAGCTATTTGGGGCATTGAATGGGATGGTTTTGAGAGAATGATCGATAGTCATATCAAACGTATCCGTTCCAAACTAGAAAAGAACTCTGCACAACCAGAATGGATTGAAACCATCTGGGGAGTTGGTTATAGGTTTAATGATAATTATGATAGGATTGCGGTAAAATCTAAAAAATAAAGTAGGCGTGTCTGAAAAATAGATGTATCGTCTCAGAAAAGATAAGCTGCAAAATTCTGTAGCTTTATTTTCAGGCAGGCTCTTATATTTTATGAAGGACTGCTTCTATCATACCAGCTAATTTAAAGTCTAATTTAGTAATGCCATTCACCGTATGTGTGTGAATTTCAATTATCACTTTTTTGTAGTCTACTATCATGCGTGGGTGATGATCGATAGTTTCTGCTTTTAAACCAATTTTTTGCACAAACTCAATGGAATCTAAGTAGTTATTGAATTTATATTCTTTCCATATGTCTTTTCCGTTGTAATTCCAATTGGAGTATTCTTCTAATTTTGCATTGATTTCTGAGTCTGAAAGTTTTTGCATTGAGAAAGTTCGCTCACTTTGCTTGCTTATTTTGCTGTGAATACTATGCAATAACCTTAGTTTGTAAAGTGAATTATCAAAATAGTGTGTAATTTTTTAAAAATTCATAAATTTGCAAGTTTACTAACATATTTGTCTACAAGATTTTTGTTGAATTTTATAGCCGTTTTGCGAATATGGGATGTCTATGGGAAATGCTGAAGAGTTCGCATCCGAACTAAAACAGATGAGAGAGGAATCTCAGAAAATTAACCAAAGAGCAAGGGATAATTATTTGGAACAGGTATCAGATTTTTCGGAAAAGGTTAAACAAATGGGCGATGAAGCCGGTAGCAAAGCAAAAGAAAAGGCAAAAGAAGTAATTGATAAGGCTGGAGATTATATCAAAAAGAACCCACAAAAATCAGCGCTAATCGGCGTAGGTATTGGAATTGGTTTAGGTGTTGTTTTGGGTGTACTTGCCAGAAGAAAATAAAATTTGCAGAAAGAACATATTGCAGAAGAAGTAGAACAACAAGAATCTGCTACAAGTGACTCAGAGCTGGTAGGCCAGGCTTTGGAAATGGTAGAGTCCTTGTTTACCTATTTTGAAACTCTATCTATCTATTGGCAAAAACTCCTCAACCAAAAGATAAGCCGATTGGTAGGTCTTTTGGTGGCAACCACACTATTTCTATTTGTAATATGTAGCGGACTCAGTTTTCTTCTCTATGCTGCTTACCAAGCACTCCTACCTATATTGGGCAATGCTATTGATACTAGCCTAATCATGGGTTCTTCCTTGGTAGTATTCGCAGCTATTAGTATGTACTGGTTGATCCGTAAAATGGAGGTATAGATGCGTAGCCCTCCACTAAATCCCTTTGATGCATCAGCAAAGTTTATCGACAAAGACCCCAAAGATATGACTTTAGAGGAGTTGCGTATGCTCTTACACATCCAAAGATTGGGTTTGCAACTCAATGTAGAAAAGATTAAGAGCCGAGTCGGTTACTTCCAGATGGTATTGCAATCTGCCAAAGACATGGGTTTACTAGAAAAGCTAGATAAGTGGGTCATGGCCTTTTTAGGGAAAGAAGCCACAGCTGCTGACGAAGTGCAAGAGTAGAGTACCTCCTTCCTTACAGCGTGTCTGAAAATAAGTATATTCTTTAACCAAAAGCAAGCTGCAA
>JBCCIA010000575.1:0-3256 GCA_039028475.1 Spirochaetota bacterium
ACAAGGTTTTTCGATAGGTGTACTATTAAATAATAACTAGGATATTTTTATGAAGAAATGTTTACTACTATTTTTGCTTCTTATTTCGCCAAATCTAATAGCTGAAGGCAAGCACTGGAAAGGTATTAGGGGGGAATCCAATTGGTTTTATGCGAAAGATATGTGCCAATCTTTAGGAATGCGTCTTCCCAGTAGGAGTGAGTTTGCCAGTTTCTTTCAAGCAAAGGAAAGTAAAAATTGGAAGCATTACGATTGGTATTGGACTTCTGATGTGATTTCTGCGGAAAAAGCCTATTATTTTGATTTTGCATTTGGACACAGCATTGGCATTGGTAAAAGAACGCCAGGGATTCGAATTCTTTGTGTCGATGGGAAATGAAATGTCCTTTATTCTAAACACAAATATTACAAATCTTTGCTTGCGGCGGTTTTCACTGTCAGATGCAGAAGAATACGCAAGACTTGCAAACAATTACAATATTTGGAGATTTCTGCGAGATGAATTCCCTTATCCGTATACCAAACAAGAGGCAGCAAAATATATAAAAGAACAAATAGCACAAAATCCAAATACATACCTGGCTATTGAGTTTGAGAAAACGTTGATGGGAGATATACACATTCATCCGCAAGCAGATATTCTGCGTTTCTCTGGATTCTTAGGTTTTTGGCTAGGAGAAGAATATTGGGGAAAGGGTTTTATGACAGAGGTTCTGAAAACAATGGTGAACCACATCTTTTCAAATACAAATTTAATGCGAATTGTTGCACGTGTGTTTGCAAATAATCCAGGTTCCATAAAGGTTTTGCAAAAAGCTGGATTTCAACAGGAAGGTCTATTTCCTAAAGCTGTCTACAAAGAAGGTATCTTTATCGATCAACACCAATTTTCCATTGTAAAGCCATGAAAACAGTTATTTTTTTACTATTTACAATTGCAACACTCTTTCTCTCCAATTGCCAAAAACAATACTCTGGCAAGAAACCAGCAAAAGCTATAAAAGGTGCTCTCGATTTGCGGGAATGGAAGTTTGCAAAGGATGGGCCCACGAAACTCAATGGAGATTGGGAGTTCTATTGGAAAAGGTTCTGTGATCCAAATGAGTTCCCTTCGCTTCCGTCCCGTGAACAGTCTAAAATGGATATACAGGCTCTTAACTCCGAAAAATGGGATTCCTGTAAGGATTCAATCGCAAAACCCCGCTATACCTATGTACCAGGGTTCTGGAACGGGTTTGAGGTAGATGGCAAAGCGGCAGGTGGAGATGGTTATGCTACCTACCGGTTGCGGCTTTTCAGTGGCAGTAAGAAGCAACTGGCTCTACGTTTTATTACAGTAGGCACTTCCTACCGGCTCTATGCCAATGGAGTTTTGTTGTCACAAGTGGGGCAGGTCGGCAGAAAGCGTGAGTCTTCCCAAGCAGAATTCTATCCGCAGGTGGTTGACTTACCGTTCCGTGAGTCTGGTGTATATGACATTCAGATCCAGGTCGCTAACTTCTTCTATAAAAAGGGTGGTATTTGGAATCCGATTGATATTGGAGAAAAGCAGCAATTGCAGAGTGCTCGCGAATACAGCCTTGCCCTGGATCTCTTTCTCTTTGGCAGTCTCCTCATCATGAGTTTTTACCACCTAGGTTTGTATGTATTGCGGCGTAAAGACATGTCCACCCTGTATTTTGGTTTGTTTTGTATCCTGATGTCTCTACATTCCGTGCTGATTGGAGAAAACTTTGCCTACCGCGTGTTTCCGAGCCTATCTTATACCTGGGGAATCACAATAGACTACCTGGCAATGTATTTGGCGGCTCCAGTTTTTATGTTATTTATCAAACGGGTATTTCCTGAAGATGTACACCCAGTTCCCTCTGGTTTGATCATCTATCCTTCTTGGGTTCTCTCGCTATTGGTTCTGTTCACGCCGCCACGAGTTTTTTCTTATAGCGTGCCGTTGTTACAAGTGATCATTTTGCTTGGCTGCTCCTATGCGATTTATCTTATGATCCTTTGTAGTATCCGTAGACGCGAGGGAGCCAGGACTTTTTTGGTCGGGTTTGGAGTTTTTGCTCTATTCATTACCAATGATATTTTGTATTCTGCTAATGTTATCCAAACGGGTTACTATTCTCCCTTTGGATTTTTCTGGTTTATCTTTTCCCAGGCATTTCTACTCTCGACTCGATCTTCCCGCACCCTGGCTCGGGTGGAAGAACTCTCCGAGCATCTCGAACAGCAAAACCAGCAATTGGAACGACAGAACCAACACCTGAAACATATGACCGAGGAAATCACTGCAACCAATACTGCGTATGAGAAGTTTGTTCCTTCGCAGTTTTTAAATCTGTTAGAGAAGGAGCATATCACCAGGGTAGGGTTGGGTGACAGTGTGGTGCGAGAAATGAGTGTTTTGTTTTCGGACATTCGTTCCTTTACCACATTGTCGGAGAGTATGAGTCCCGAGGACAATTTTAATTTTATCAACGCCTACCTATCGCGCGTTGGTCCACAGATCGACAGGTATGGTGGGTTTATTGATAAATACATCGGTGACGCGATCATGGCACTTTTTGAGAATAGTGCGGCTAACGCTGTCGATGCGGGGATTGGTATGTTGGAGACTTTGCATGAGTACAACCTGCACCGGAAAAAGAACAAGCGGCAAACCATCTCTATCGGGATTGGCATTCATACCGGCCAATTGACTCTGGGTGTGATTGGTTCTTCTGGTCGCATGGAAGGAACGGTGATTGCCGATGCGGTGAATCTTGCGGCTCGTCTCGAAGGTTTGACCAAGATGTATGGTGCAGCTCTTCTGGTCAGTGAGGCTACATTGCGTGGTCTGGATTCTCTGCAAAACTACCAGTACCGCAAATTGGACAAGGTAAAAGTCAAAGGCAAGGGCAAAGCAGTGGGTGTGGTGGAGATTCTCAATGGTAGTTCGCAGCGTATTATTGATCTTAAGCTAAGCACCAAAGAAGACTTTGAAAAAGGAGTTTTCCACTATAATGAAGCACAATTCCAAGAGGCTATGAACTATTTCCAAAAGGTTTTACAACAAGACCCAAAAGATAAGGCAGCAGGCATTCACTTGGAACGATCTACTTTTTATCATAAGCATGGTGTTCCGCCTGACTGGGAAGGTGTGGAGGCTTTTTGCATGTCTGGACCAATAGCCAGGGGATTTATCCCTTGCGTGAAGCTCTCAAAAGCATGTTGGGTATGACTTCCGAGCAGATCCACATCATCAGTGTGCCAG
>JBCCIA010000576.1:0-3231 GCA_039028475.1 Spirochaetota bacterium
AAAAATTTTTCTGTAGATCTGCATAGAAGTGAACAGGTTGTGATTTGGCGGGTGGATCAAAAAAGACCCTTTATCGGTTTGTTAGAAGAAAATGAATATTCTCTTTTGCAACTTGTGATGGACAGGAGAACTATTTCTATCCAAGATTTATGCTCAAAGTTATTACAACAGTCACCATATATAGACCCACCAACTTTATTGCCACATTGCATTCAAATGGGATGGATAAAAACCTTAGGGGTATGATGTAAATGTAGGAGTAGTTGACTCTGTTCTCCCAAATGGTGAACGAATTGGTAGGTAAATTTTAGTCTTTGGAGAGCAGAGTCTTAAACGCATAACGTATCTTTGCGATGACTTGTTCTTTGCTTAGGTGTTTCTCGTGGTACCACTCTGATAAATCTTGAATTTCCAATTGTGTTCCTAAAGATTTTACTTCCATAGTAAAATCCGCGTCACAGCGAGCATACATCATTTTTGTGTCTTTGCTTTTCTGTGATGATTCTGGAAATATATCAATAAAAAAGAATCTCGCCTCTAGAAAATCTTCTGGAGGGTTGGCAAACAGATCACGAGTGATTCCTCCTACAAAATGCATACAGGAGTAAATGACTTGGATGTTTTGGACAGAATAGAGAAGTCCGTGTCCATAAAGACTCGACCAAACAATATCTGTTCCTTGGTTTTGGATTCGTTTTTCTAACTTCACAAAATTGTCATTGTGTAAGACGTCATCTTGTACAGAAACTTTAGGACGGATGCGATTCATCTCTCTACTTGCAATCGTTTGGAAGTTTCAAGGTCTTGCATAGCTTCTTGGTACAGTTGCAATTCCATTTTACAAAATGCACGTTGGTCGTAGAAGTTTGCTTTTTTTGGATTCAGTTTGATGGCAATGCTAAAATCTTTACTAGCCTCTTCGTACTGCTTTAACTCTTGTTTGGCTTTTCCCCGGTAGTAGTACGCGTAGGGAATACTATCATTGAGAGCAATGTAGGTATCGAAGTCTTTGATAGCTTGTTTGTATCGTTGCAATTCAAACTTTAAGATTCCATTGTTGTAGTGTGCTTCGTTGTTTTCTGGATCAAGTTTTATACCGGTGTTGTTATCTTGGATAGCTAGTTTGTACTGTTTCAATTTATACCTTGCCTGTGCTCTGTTAAAGTAAATATCAGCATTCTTGGGTTTCAATTTCATCGCTATATCGTAGTCTTGGATCGCTTCTTGGTATCGTTTGAGTCTGTATTTTGTATTTGCTCTGCTAAAATAAGAGTTTGCATAATCAGATCTTAGTTCAATGGATTTGTCTAAGTCTGTAAGAGCAGTTTGGTAGAAACCTAATCGATCCTTAGATTTTCCTCTGTACAAGTAGGCTTCCCAATTGTCGGGTTTTATTCGGATCGCTGCATCAAAATCTTTGATGGCCTGTTTGTATTGCTTTAAGTCGTATCTACACCATGCTCGGTATTCATAAGAATCAGAATCATTTGCTTGCAGTTGTATTGCCGTAGAAAAGTCTACAATGGCTTCCTCTAATTGCTTCAATTCATATTTAGAATACCCTCTTTGTTTGAAGGCATAGGCGTCGTTTGGTTGTAGTTGGATGGCTATATTAAAATCTTGGATCGCTTGTTTGTACTGTTTTAAATTCTGTTTTAAGTATCCCCTATAGTAGTACGCGCTGGCATTCTTGGGGTTGAGCTGAATCGCGGTATCGTAGTCCTTACTAGCCTCATCATACTGTTTTAGGTTTTCTTTAGAACTGCCACGCAAATAATAAAAATCAGAGTTCTTTGGTTCCAGTGCTATCGCAGTATCGTAATCTTGGATTGCTTTTTCGTATTGTTCTAATATATCCCAGACCCTTGCTCGTGCCGAATAGTTGTGTGCATCTTTAGGATCGAGTTTTATAGCGGTATTATAGTCTTTGAGCGCGTCTTTGTACTGCTCTAAATCTTCTTTCGCAAGTGCTCTAAAATAATAAAGGTTTGCGTTTTGGGGATTGAATTGGAGGGCCGTATTATAGTCTTGGATCGCTTCCTGGTATTTTTCGATGTAACTTTTAGCAAGTCCTCTGTCGAAGTAAATGTCTGTGTTTTTAGGTTCTAGTTGAAGAGCAATGTTGTAATCTTGGATAGCGCTGTGGAATTGATTTAGCTGTGTTTTACAATTGGCTCTGGAGGTATAAAAGGGGGCGTAGTCTGGATCTAACTCAATGGCTATATTGTGGTCTTGGAGGGTATTTTTGTCTTGCTTAAGTGCTTGTTTTATGTCAGCTCTATTGGAATAGTAAAATGCATTTTTTGGACTGAGACGGATTGCAGTAGTGAGGTCTTGGAGAGCTTCTTGGTATTGTTGTAACTCATATTTGCTTTGTCCACGATAGTAATAGAAGTCAGAATTATTATCTGGTTGGAGTCTAATAGCTATATCAAAGTCTTGTATGGCTTGCCTGTACTGTCCTAGTTTATAATGAGAAGCTCCCCTATAATAGTAAGCGTGTGCTTTTTTGGGATTTTTTTTGATAACTTCCCCAAATTCTTCGATAGCCTCTTCATACCACTCTAATTTGTACTTAGCTTTTGCTTTTAGATAGAGAGCTTTGCTATTGTTTGGTTGAAATGTCAGTCCGTTGGCGAAGTCATGTACTGCTTTTTTGTATCGCTTTAATTCGGACCAAGAACTTGCCCGATAAAAGTAGGGCTCTGGATGGTTGATTTTAAATTTGATCGCAGTGGTAAAGTCTTGTATCGCTTGTTTGTATTGCTCTAAGCTGTGATGGACCCTACCGCGAAAGTGGTAAAAATAGGCGTTTGTTGGTTCTAGTTTGATAGCTGAATCAAAATCTTGTATCGCTTGTCTGTATTGTTTTAGGTAATCCTTGCAAACTCCTCTTTGGGCATAAGCATAGGCATTGTTCTTTTCCAGTTTTAACACAGCAGTAAAGTCTTCAATGGCTTCTTGGTACTGTTCTATTTCATATTTGGCCATTCCCCTATAGTACAATTTACTAGCTTCTGTGGAATGAAAGGTAAGATTTGGTTTCTCTTTGTTGTTGTCAATTGCATAGATATTTGTAAATAGTATCAGAGAAAAGAGTAAGAATAGAAGTCTATAGAGGTTTTTCTTTTTAGCTGACTCAGACTGTGAGCAGCTTGCTCTGACCCTCTTCATGCTTGTGATGAAGGTGAGCATTTCTTTTCTTTGAAGTTTTATGTGGGCTACTTTGCA
>JBCCIA010000577.1:0-3203 GCA_039028475.1 Spirochaetota bacterium
CAAGCATTACGGAAAAATAAAAGCGGAGTTGAAAAAGAAGGGAAAACCAATTCCTGAAAATGATATATGGATAGCAGCCCTAGCAATACAATATACTGCAACTCTTGTTACAAAGGATAAGCATTTTAAAAATATAGATGGATTGCAGATTGAAAGTTGGTAAAAAACTTTGTCTTACAAGTAATAGTTCAATTTTCTGTCCAGCCTTTGGGGTCACCCTCATTATTTGCGAGACGTTCTATGATAAAGAAAAGATTAAAACCAGGTGTCATATTAGAAATACCAATAGAGAAGCGATGCTATTGCTATGCAAGATTTTTAGAAGATGAAAGTATTGCCTTTTACGATTTAAAAACCAAGCAACCCACGGAAAATATAGAAACGATTGTATCCTCATCTGTTTTATTTATCACTTTAGTATATACAGATTCCGTAAAAGAGCGTTGGAATTATATTGGACATAAACCTTTGGAGGAACATTTATTAACGTTACCTCCCATGTTCGTACAAAACCCACTGAATGTATCACGCTTCAAAATTCATTACCAGGACGGCAGCATTAAAAATGCAACAAAAGAAGAAGTGATCGGCTTAGAACGATTTGCTGCATGGGAAGCTTGGGCAATTGAGGAACGCTTAAATGATCACTTTGCTGGCCGTAAAAACAAATATGTCGAAGAAATGCGTAACCCCGATCTATATAGGAGAGACGTTAAGGTGTATCCTGAAAGAGTAAAGAAGTTAATAGAGGGTTTGCAGTAGTAGGTAGTTTTAAGGAAAAGTGATAGCTATTATACTCGTAAATAATATACTATGATTACAGAAATTGCCATTCTCACAGTTCGCTTGCAAGATAAACCAGAGTTTGAAGCAAGTTTTGCCCAAGCACAGCACATCATTTCTGCGATGGACGGCTATTTGGGGCATGAACTTTTACAATGCCTAGAACAGGAAAACCAGTATCTACTTGTTGTAAAATGGGAGAATTTAGAGGCTCATACTGTTGGTTTTCGACAATCCTCTGAATACCAACAGTGGAAACAATTGCTACATCATTTCTATGAACCATTTCCAACCGTTGAGCACTACCAAGCGATCCCGCATTTGTCATCCTCTAGTATGGACTGATACCTCAGGCTTGGTCTTTGCTAGTTAGAAACGAGAAAAAGAAAATTCAATTGCCTCCCTACGAAATCTTTTGCAGCTTGGCTTAGTATGCTAGAAAAAATACCCCATACTTTACGTGTGGCCACGGAAAAGGCAGCAGTATCCGTCCTACCCATGTTTGGCAAATTAGATAAGCACCAAGCAGATCTATTGGCAGTCGAATCGATGCGTAAATCCTTACAAGAGATGGACTTACACATTCGAGTCGTGATCGGAGAGGGAGAAAAAGATGATGCTCCTATGCTGTTTGAAGGCGAAGTTCTTGGCAAAGAAGGTGCATTTGCAATCGATATTGCTGTCGACCCCCTCGAATGCACTACAAATTTTGCAAAGGGTCTGCCGAACTCAATGTCTGTTATTGCTTTTGCCGATAGAGGTGGTTTGCACCCAATTCCAGGAACATATATGGAACAATGGCTTGCCGGTCCTGAAATGAAAGAGCCTTTTGAACCTGAGAAAGGAATTCGTTATAATATCAATAAGTTGGCTGATGCGATCCAGAAAAAGCCTGCTGAAATGTTAATCGTTGTACAAGATCGTCCTAGACACGATGATATGATAAAAGAGTTACGTGCTATGGGCTGTGGCATTTCTCTGATATCTGCAGGCTCCATCAGTACGGCTATGGATATTTTTTTGCAAACTGGTATTTATGATGCTATGCTAGGAACCTATGGTGCTCCAGAAGGCTTGATCTGTGCGGCAATGGCTGTTGCGACTGGTTCAGAAATGAAAGGGCTTGTCAAACCGCATACACCTGAACTCACAAAAAAATGGTCTGAAATGGGAGGCCAAGAAGGAGTCTATCTAGACAAAAACAAGTTGGTTCACGGAAAACATGTAGGTTTGGTAGCAACCGGAATTTCAGGAAATCATTTTTTAAAAGGATTGCAGCAGAGAAAAGACGCCATTCACGGCTATACTTTAATTATTAGTACAGATGGAATTGGTATGTACAACTTCCACCATTCTAAATGAACTAGGTAAGGACTTCGGCAATCTCCATGATGCTTTCTTTGGTCAAAGGTTTTTGGATAATTCTTTTTACCCCTGGTGAGCTGCGTAAGTCGTCGTTTTCTTCTTCTTCCTTGCTATCTGCACTGGCGAGAAGGTAGACATCGATTTCAGATTTTTCTAACAAGGCCTTAGTAGTAGATAAGAAGGATCTTCCATCCAATCCGGGCATTACAAGGTCTAGGAAAATACATCTGACTTGATCTTTGTTGCTAAACAGGTAATTGACTGCTTTTTCTGGGTTGACAAAGCTAATATAGCGGTATTCTGGCTTAATTTCTTTGAGAAGGCTTTTGTAGTTGATGTGGTGGAAGGGTTCGTCGTCTACTAAGAGAAAGATCTTTTTACTGCCTACAGGACTTGGTTCTGTATTTACCAGTTGTTGTAAGCGTTCTAATCTGATTTTGATAGCATTGAGGAGTTCGAATTTATCGAAAGGCTTTACCAAGTAGTCATCTGCTCCAAGATTCATGCCTTCACGAATGTCCTCTATATCATCCCGAACAGAGAGAAAGAGAAAGGGGGTATGCAAGAGATAGTCGTATTTACGAACCTTATCTAAAACTTCAAACCCATCAACACCGGGCATGACAATATCACATAATATGAGGTCAGGAAGGAATTTGGGTATTTCTTCTAAGGCTTCTCTTCCATTGTCAAAGGCTTTTACATCATACCCTTCTCTTTGCAAGACTTTTTGGATAGATACTCGCATGGTATCTTCGTCATCGATGATTAAAATTTTATGGCTCATGTTCACTTTAACAATTAATTTACATAAATAAAGACTTCTTTCTCTGTTTCCATTGCAGCAGAGATAAAGTTTAGATCAATAACAAGATTATAAATTTTATAATTTTTTTCGTACACAATCTTCAAATCTTTGTAACCCAATAGTAAACTTTTGATTTTGTTGTAATTATCTGTGTAAATTGGAGCTTTTTTGTTATACAATCGTGCTACCCACTCCTGTCCGTGGTAATAAATGCGCAATTCTTTGTTGCCTTGGGTTACAGATGCAA
>JBCCIA010000578.1:0-3186 GCA_039028475.1 Spirochaetota bacterium
AATTGCTGGTATAGGAATTTGTTGGAAGGTAGAGTCTACTATTCAGGAGATTTTTGGGTTCATTATGAAACATTCTATAGACATTCTAACGATTGTAGAAGAGTTGCAAGGAGTATTTTCTAATAATTCTCATAAACAAGGTTTTTACCGAGAAATTCTTGCTATTCTAACAGACAGGCTTGCACCAACGAATACATTCCTAGAAGAAATTCAAAAAGAAAATTCGCTGCTGAAAACGCAATTGTTGGAATTTCATCCTGAAGCCAATGAGTCCCTACCCATACTAGATAAGAAGAATAAGCTGTACCACGCAATTTTTGAAAAGAATACTGCGATCCAATTGCTGATAGATATAGAATCAGGCCTTATCATCGATGCCAATCTTGCAGCAGTGAATTTCTATGGTTATCCAATAGAGAGTTTTATAGGTATGGATGTCAAAAAACTGAGTTACCGTTCCTATCTAGGTTTAGATGCAAGCGGTGAAAAGTCACCTAGAAAAAACTACTATGAAGCAAAACATATTTTGGCAAGCGGCGAGTTTAGAGATGTCGAGGTCTATTTCTCTATTATGAGTTTGGAAAAGTTGAACTTCTTATATTGTATCGTACATGATATTTCAGAACGTAAGGTTGTTGAAAATGCTCTTCGCAAAAATGAAAAAATGTTTCATAGCTATTTTCAACTTTCCGAAATTGGTATGGCTATTTTGTCTCCAGAAAAAAATTGGATGGATGTGAACAATAAGTTATGTTCTTTACTGGCCTATACTAGAGAGGAATTGCTAGGTTTATCTTGGGAGAGTATTGTTTCAGAAAAAGACATCGATAAAGTTCATGATAAATTTAACAAGCTCTTAGAGGGAGACGTCGACGAATATTCTTTGGACGTCTGCTTGAAAACGAAAACACAGGCTTTGATCTTTACTATTATATCCGTACGTGGTGTCAATCAGGAGGGTTCTACTGCTATCGAATTTATGAGTATACAGGTTCAGGATATTACGGAAAGGAAGATTCTCAGTGATAAATTTGAAACATTGATTGAATCGGCTCCTGACCCTATGGTAATTATCAATCACAACAGACAGATTAACCTTATCAACAAACAGACGGAAATCGAATTTGGTTATTCTCGTGAAGAGCTTCTCGGAAAGCCTGTCGAGGTATTGCTACCACATCATTTTAGAGAAAGGCATCCAGCTTTTGTTGCTACCTATTTTCAAAATCCTGCTGTAAGGAAAATGGGCAAGAATAGAGAATTAAAAGCCTTACGTAAAAATGGCAAAGAATTTGACGTAGATGTCAGCTTAAGTTATTTTAAGACTGGAAATGATTCTTTTGTAGTCAGTACTATTAGGGATATTTCTGAGCGAAAAATCGTTGAGGATCGTTTGCGTAAAAGTGAATTTACCCTTATGGAGGCGCAAAGAATTGCAAAAATTGGTGATTACAGTTTTTCCTTGCAATCCCAAAAAGTTATTTTTTCCGTGGAAGCCTCGAGAATTTTTGGTTTCCCACACACAAATGGTGAATATAGGACCTCTGATATTTTAGAGGTCATCGATCAAGATGATGTCTTTTTCCTGGAAACGAAAGTAAGTGATTTTTTACAAAACCGGGAAGTGATAAATATTGAATTTCGTCTACATATACATGGCGCGCTAAAACATATATATATGATTGGCCATCCCATCGAAGAGAATGGTACTGTCGTTTCTCTCTTTGGAACAATCATGGATGTAACAGAGAGAAAGTTAGTTGAACAAAAATTGCGACAAAATGAAGAGCTGTTTAGAACTTTGGTAGAAAGTACACAAGATTATTCCATAATTATGTTAGATGTGGATGGTTGCGTGAATAGTTGGAATACAGGCGCAGAAAAGATAAAAAACTACAAAGCAGATGAGATCATCGGTAAACATTTTTCTATCTTTTATACCAAAGAAGACGTTAAAAACCGCATCCCACAACAAGAGCTTGAAATGACTGTTTACTACGGTCACTTCGAAAATGAAGGTTGGCGCATTCGTAAAGATGGTTCTAAGTTTTGGGCAAATATTACATTTACCCCGTTGTATACCGAGAAAGCTGAATTGCGTGGTTTTTCTAAAGTAACACGAGATATTACAGAAAGAAAACAGGCAGAAGAGAAGTTGAGTGAGATTCTTATTGAAAGAAGTATTATCTTAGAAAATATCCATGTAGGAATTGCTTTTCTGAAAAATCATAAAATCGTTTGGATGAACAATCGCATGGAGTCACTTTTTGGGTATTCCGCAGAAGAGTTGAAGGGAGTCGATTACGAATTGTTTTATCCTGAATCTAACGATATTATTGCTTCTGGTCGCGATCCTTACCAGGTTCTTCTGGAAGAGAATATTTATGCAAATGAAAGATTGCTAAAAAAGAAAGATGGTTCTTTGTTTTGGGGACAAATGAACTGGAAAGCAGTTGATCCGGATAATGAACAGCAAGGTTCCATCTGGATTGTAGAAGATATTACGGAAAGAAAACGTGCAGAGGAAGAGCTACGCGAAAGTGAACAGAGGTTTCGCAACATGGCTGACAATGCTCCTGTTCTACTTTGGATGAGCGGTGAAGATAGGCTTTGTTACTACCTGAATAAAACCTGGCTGAACTTTACCGGGCGTAGTATCCATGAAGAAATTGGCAATGGTTGGTTGGAAGGGATCTACTCGGAGGACAGAAGTCGTTTTATCCAAGAAATGACACAGGCCCATTATGACCAGAAGGCGTTTGAATCTGAGTTCCGTCTCTTTCACCATTCGGGAAGATACCGCTGGGTCTTGAATAAAAGTGTTCCTCGTTTTACCCCAAACCGTACATTTATTGGCTTTATCAGTTCTTGCATTGATATTGATGGGATTAAAAAGTCTGAAGAGGAGCTAATCGCAGCTAAAGATTTGGCTGAAGAAGCAAATAAAGCTAAATCTATATTTCTTTCTAATATGACACATGAGTTGCGCACACCGCTTAATTCTATTTTAGGCTTTTCGCAAGTTTTACGTAAAGACAATGACATCTCGCCTAAACACAAAAATTTTATTGAAATGATGCATAGAAGTGGTACGCATCTTTTGACAATTATCAATGATATTTTAGATTTATCTAAGATTGAGGCTGGTTATATGTCTTTGGATTTACAAGGTTTTAAAGCCAAAGA
>JBCCIA010000579.1:0-3183 GCA_039028475.1 Spirochaetota bacterium
AAAGTTAAAAAAGTAACAATGATGGTACTCCTGGCTGCATTTGCAATAGGGAGTGCAATGATTTTGGATTTAGGCACAAATCAACAGACTAGTAATACTGATGCTGGCTTTTTTACCCGTATCTTTGATTCACAAAACGGTTGATATTTGTCTAAGAAAGAGTGTCCATGAAAGAGGAGAAAACATTTTTTGTATTGCTACAGAATGATGTTATTTCCTTCTTTCGTGGATATATCGATTGCAGTGGTCAGTTCTCCTGGTTATATTTACTATGTTCAGTTTTGTTAGCTGTCTGGGTCTATTCTGAACATAGAACGCAAGTATCTTCTCACTCCTCATCTTCTTTTCTGTCTTACCTATTCCCCAAAAAAATATACACTAGCTTTTCGGCAAAGCAAGACTATTGGCTCTACCTATGGAACAGTATCATTGGTATCCTTATATCCGCTTGGATCGCCTGGATGGCTTTTCCTATTTATGAGGGGCCTGAGAAACTGGCAGTTTGGTTAGAAAAAAACTTAGGGAGCAGCCCTTTTCCTCTGGAAGATGGATTCATGACACGCTTATTTTTTACGACCTGGATTGTACTTGCCAATGATTTTGCCGTTTTTTTCTGTCATTATATGTTTCATAAATTGCCTCGTCTTTGGCATTTTCATAGAGTACATCATTCTGCACAGGTATTGACACCTATCACTTCCAACCGTACGCACCCATTCGATGACATCCTTAACTATCTTTATGGAATTGCAGCCTTAATTGTATTAGGTGGTTTATTTCGCTATCTTTTCGGGGTTCAGCCACAAACAATAAAGATAGCAGGAGTGGAATTTTGGGTATTCTTATTCCGAGTATTTGGCACCCACCTGCGGCATTCTCATATTTGGTTTACCTTTCCCCGGCCGTTTTCGTATATTTTCCTTTCTCCTGCTCATCACCAGCTACACCACAGTCGGGCGGATGAACATATAGATAAAAACTTCGGTGCTATATTCAGTTTTTGGGATCGTCTCTTTGGCACTCATATGATGCCACCTGAAGAAGATCCAGATTTGTCATTTGGTTTAAATAAAGAAAACCCTAATCCCTATCATTCAGTTGCTGATACATTTATACGCCCTTTCCGCGATTTCTTTAGAAATTAGGCTAATCTTCATTTGAAAATTTGAATCTATACATTAAAAAAAATCTCTTGACATTTTTACGATGTAATCAATGTTTACATTGAGCTGAAAAAAGAGGTAAAAAAATGAGTTCTTCAGAAGACAATAACTATGATATAATCTTTATCGGTTCCGGGATAGGAACTCTCACTGCTGCGAGTTTACTTGCACAATACAAAGACAAAAAGATCCTTATTTTAGAAAGACATTTTGAACCAGGTGGTTTTACCCATGAGTTTAAAAGAAAACAAGGCAAATACTCATGGGATGTGGGAATCCATTACATTGGTGATTTGGAAGAGGGCAGTTTTTTAAGAAGAATCTTTGATATAATTACCAGAGGAAATTTGAAATGGCAAAAAATGCAAGAGCCTTTTGAAAAATTTGTCTACCCAGATCGAACTTTTAGTGTTTATGGAGAACCAGAAAGATACATTTCTGACCTTATAAAGGAATTCCCTGAGGAAGAAGAAGCAATCCGCAGGTATTTTAGGGACGTGCAAAAAGTTGCCACTCACATTGGCAAGTATACCATGTTGAAAAGTACAGCTCCCAGTCTTGCCTCCATCAGCAAACAGGTATCCACTGAGAAACCTGTTCAGACTCTACAAGATTACTACGATGCAAATTTTAAGAGTGAAAGCCTAAAAGGAATTCTTACTTCCCAATGGGGAAATTATGGATTGCCTCCCTACCTTGCTTCCTTTGCCATTCATGCTATGGTTGTACAGCATTATATGAAGGGTGGTTATTTTCCAGTCGGTGGTTCTGGCAATATATTTAAGTATGTCAATCCAACCATTGAAGAGAAAGGCGGTAAAACCCTCACTTCTCACGAAGTAGAGGAAATTCTTATCAAAGAAAATAAGGCTGTTGGGGTTCGAGTAAAAAGATTGCGTGGAGCGGAGCGTGGTACAACAACCGAATTCTATGCACCTATCATTGTTTCAGGGACAGGGGCACATTCTACATATACCAGATTTGTGCCGAAATCTTATCCGATCCCTTTTCGAGAAGACCTAGAGAAATTCTTTGCTAACCTTGAATTTCAAGTGAGTAGTATCACGGCCTATGTTGGTCTTTCTGACAATCCTAACAAACTTGGCTTTCATGGTGAGAACCATTGGATTTACAACTCCTATGATCACAATACAACGGTAAAAGAACAGGAAAATTGGTTTGCGGAAGGAAAAGAGCCACCAGTTGCTTATCTGTCTTTTCCTAGTTTGAAAAATCCAGAAGCCAAATCGCACACAGCAGATATAATTACCTTTATGGATTATGATATATTTGCCAAGTGGAAAGACTTACCTTGGAAAAAACGTGGTGAGGAATACAAGCAGTTCAAAGAGGCAATCGGTGAAAAGTTAATAGATACAGTGGATAAAAAATATCCTGGGTTTAAAGATATGGTCGAGTATGTAGAGGTATCTACGCCGATTACAAATGAGCATTTTACCGCTCATGCACGTGGTGCGATATATGGTCTTCCTTGCACGCCAGAACGTTACGATAAAGAGAAATGTCCCTGGTTTGAAGTCAAAACGCCTTTAGAAGGTCTTTATCTGACAGGAACGGATACGTCGTCTCCTGGTGTTTCTGGTGCATTGATGGGAGGAATCAGTACGACGAATGTTTTACTCGGCAAAGGGAATATTGTTAAACTAATCTCTAAAAAAGCATAAGAGTGGAACAAAAAAAGGAAAAAAGTTACCACCATGGAAACTTAAAAAAAGCTCTGGTAGACTCCGCTATGGAAATTATTGCAGAGGAAGGGTATAAGTCCCTTACTCTGCGAAAAGTTGCTGTCCATGCAGGGGTCAGTGTGGGTGCTCCCTATAGACATTATAAAAATGCAGAAGAGTTGTTGTCTGAAGTGGCTTCCGAAGGTTTAAAAATTCTTTCCCGCAAAATTAAAAAAAAGATAGAGCAGAAGCCTAAAAATTATCTTTGGCAATTTCAGAGTTCTGGTATTGCATATGTAGAGTTAGCTATTGAGCATAAAGAACTTTTTCGTATT
>JBCCIA010000580.1:0-3107 GCA_039028475.1 Spirochaetota bacterium
AATACAGGGTTTATTATCATGAAAAACACTACTAAAAGATACTTATTCTATGAGGATAATCTTAGCGAATTTTTCTGAAAACTCTTTTTTTTAAAAAAAATTATAGCTAAGGTATTTATCTTGAAAAAATCTGTGAATAGGAGTTACTATCAAAACAGAAATAGCTAGGTATGATCCATTTCAAGAAGCATGTTCAAAAAATCCAAAATGGTGAAAAGGTAGAAATTTGTTATTCTTTTATCCATGATGCTGAATACCAAGATCTGTTTACACTTTTACAAGAATTGCTTCTGGCTATGCGCAAACCCTACATCATTGAAGCTATTTTCATGGTTCTCAAGGAGATTTTGGTCAATTCCAACCGAGCGAATGCCAAACGGGTTTTTTTTGAGAACAAAGGTCTCGATATCAATGACGAAGCCGATTACCAGAAAGGCATCCAGCTCTTTAAGCAGGCAGTCCTGGACGATTGGAAGTTTTTTGAAAGTGTGCTCAGTGATACAGAATACTACGTCAAACTGGTAATATTTCAGGATAAAAACCAAGGACTTATTTTTGAAGTACACAACAATTCCGAATTGATACCTATCGAACGAGAGAGGATTCAGAAGCGTATCGATGCGTCGGAACGCTATGACGATATCATCAGTGCCTACCGAGAAGTTGCCGATTACCAAGAAAGCGCTGGACTAGGAATTGTCATGATGATATTGTTCTTGCGTAGCATCGGTCTTGCCAAAGAAAACCTATCTATTAGCTGTGAGAATGGTATCACATCCAGTATCTTACACCTGCCCGCCGTGCTGATTCCCATAGAAATTAGCAATAAAATTCGTAGCCAAATTCTTAGCCAACTAGAAGGTTTGCCATCGATACCTTACTCCTTGCACCGCATAATGGCATTGTGTGAATCTACTCATGCTACATTGGCCAGTATCGCCGCTGAAATAGAAAAAGACCCTGCGATTACTTTAGATATCATCAAACTGGCTAACTCATCGGCCTATTCTACTTTTAAGCCGATCACATCGATAATCGATGCCATCAAGTTGATTGGTACAAGAAATCTGTTAAATATTTTGCATGTGATCCATACCCGAAGGATTATCAAAGAGTTGTTTCCTAAGATGGAAAAAGAATGGGAGCATGCAAACCAAGTCGCATTTATCACACGCGAACTTTCACAACGCATCCAGTTCAAAGATGTAGAAACGGTAACCGTCGGTGCTCTATTGCATGATATAGGCAAAATTGTTCTATTGTCTTTGGAAGGCGATCTATTCCGTTTTGTGTGGAACTTGATCCGCAAAAGGGAAATGGAAAATACGAAGGTCATTGAAGAGGTTGCGATAGGTATCAGCCATTCTGAGTTGGGTTCTCTCATCGCTCACAAATGGAATGTTCCCCCAGTATTGACTTCCATTATCCAGCACCACCAACAACCCTACCTGGCCGAACCAGAGTTCAAGGAACATGTGGAAGTCGTATACATTGCCAATATGATCGCCAATTACCAAGAAAAAAAGGTAGAGTACTACTCTTTTGACCTGCAAATGCTCGCCAAATACGGATTCCATTCGCAAGAAGAATTGGATGCCTTTGTTGTAGAAGTGGAAGAGAGATTGCAACAGCAGAACAACACCTCAAAACCATTTCCAGGAATCTAAATGCAAGCTGGTAACAAGCAAAGTAGCTATTACGCTGGAGGAATTTGGAGAAAACCCAAGCAGCAGGTAGCACTCTACTCTCCGTATGATGGCAGCCAAATCGCTGAGGTTGCTGAACTTAGTTCCATAGAAGCCCAAGAAGCGATCGGACTCAGCCAAGAGGCATTTCCCAAATACGCAGCTACGCCAGCTTGGAAGAGAGCGCAAGTGTTGTACCAAACCGCAGAAATCATCCAACACCGGCAGCAAGAATTGGCACAACTGATAGCCCTGGAAACCGCAAAGCCCATCCGCTATGCATTGGGAGAAATCCAAAGAACCATACAAACTTATCGTTTTTCTGCCGAAGAAGCAAAACGTATCGAAGGCAAAAGCATTCCTATGGACGCCGCACAAAACGGCGAAAACCGACTTGCCTTTACCATCAAAAGGCCCATAGGTGTGGTCGCAGCTATTACCCCGTTTAACTTCCCCTTCAATTTGGTAGCACATAAAGTGGGACCTGCACTAGCAGCTGGCAATACCGTCCTTCTAAAACCAGCGGAGCAAACCCCATTGTCTGCGATAGCCTTGCTGGAGATACTAGAAGAGGCAGGTCTGCAACCAGGAGCAGTCACTTTAATCCCTGGCAGAGGAGATGTCGTTGGAACTGTTCTAAGTCGTAGCAAACAGGTTGCTAAAATCTCTTTTACCGGAAGTCCGCGTGTGGGAGAGTTGATCTCCAATACCTGTGGTTTAAAACGTTTGACACTTGAGTTGGGTTCAGACTCTTCTGTAGTTGTTGCCGATGATGTAGAGATTACACAAGAGCTGGTACAAAGGGTTGTGCAAGGAGCTTTTGCCTTTTCGGGACAGGTTTGTATATCTATCCAGAAAATTTTTGTTCACAAATCGTTGTATACAAAGTTTGCCGATACTTTTCTTGCGCAAGCAGCAGCGCTAAAAATAGGTTCTCCGTTTGACCCTACAACCGATATATCTGCTATGATCTCCGAATCTTCTCTGCAAAGGGTGGAGGAGTGGTTAGACGAGGCAGTATCGCAAGGAGCTAACGTGTTGTTAGGAGGCAAGCGGCACAATTCTCGCATCTTTCCTCCCACTGTCCTCACCGATGTTCCTCCTTCGGTTCGTGTGTTCCAAGAAGAGGTCTTTGCACCTGTCTGTTGTTTGCAAAGCTATACAGATTTAGCAGAGGTTGTTGAAAAGATCAATTCCTCCCAATACGGCCTGCAAACAGGAATCTTTAGCAATCTTTTGCAAGAATCTTTAAAGTTTGCCGAACAAGTGCAGGTAGGAGGAGTTCATATCAATGAAATCCCAACATTTCGCTTGGATCACTTTCCCTATGGGGGAGTCAAGTTAAGCGGAATAGGAACGGAAGGCGTTCCCTATGCAGTGCAACAAATGTTGCAAGAAAAACTTATTAGCGTTCGGTTGTAA
>JBCCIA010000581.1:0-3089 GCA_039028475.1 Spirochaetota bacterium
CATAACCGCCTGCAAAAAATTTTAACATCTTCATAATTATATTAAGGCGATCAGAAATATTTAGTGGTTTTAAAACGCTAAATCGAGTCATAAAAGTTTCTTTATTGAACAGAAATCTTATCTAAAACTTACAAAAAAATAGTAGACAAACTTTCCCTACATTCGCACACTATCCACGTACGTTATAACGTACCAATGCGAAACAACCAGCAAGTGAAAAGCTCTCAGCCCGGTTTCTGCCGCCAAGCTCACCCGGACTGAGAAACATACACACAAGGTGCATTCACAGATTTGTATGCTAGTACATCTAGTCAAATCTTTTGTGTACCATTGTGTGATTCAAATTTAATAATATTGGAGAAACCAATGGAACAAGTAGAAGATTTTGATGCCAAAGGCATGTTTGATAGACTCACAATCTGCGTCGACAAGCTCAGCAAACCACAAACCTCCCGCAAACGCCGAATACGCTACCGCAAACTCGCACAGGCACTGATAAAGGAATTGCGTAAGGAAATAGAGGAATAGAGAAAGGTTTTAAGAGTGGGCTTTGGCCTGCTCTTATCTGAAACTAGATAAATCCTGCCCATCGAGTAGCAGGAACAAAATCCAATTTCCAAATACAATCTTAATTCTGCATACCAAGATGAAAACCAGGACAAATCTCATTGGTCCAGTGCCAGTTGTATGGGGGTTCGATACCAAATTTTGCAGGATGTCCAGGCTTGACCCTAATTGGCCATCATGTTTTTCTTATAATCATTCCAATTCACGGGAATCACTTTTTCTCTTTTGTCCTCTTGTTCTTGTAACAACCGCGTAAGTTCTGATTTCAAAGGCAATCTAAGATTAGATTCTTGTGTGGCGTATTTGAGTAAGCCCTCATTCATCATAGTATTGATTCTTTGTCGGGTAACTCCTAATTCTTTTGCCAAATGATCTGGCGTAAGTAGATCCTTAAAAAGAGTTACTTTTGCAAGATAAAATGATTTTTGCCGTACCATTTCAGCACGTATTTTATTTTCTGATTTACGCGTAAAAAAACCATCCCCGCATTCACTACAAAAATGTCCCTCTAAACCTGTAACTTGGTAAGGCTCGATTCCCAAAGCCTTTGATTTAAAAGTTTCTGTAACATTTGTTTTCCAAACCATACTATCTTTTGCTCCGCAAACGGGACAATCGATCCATTCTTTGTCTCTGGCCATAACCTACTCCTTTATGGTCACTGACGACTTTCATTTCTCTTTAAAGCTAATAATTAAAAGAATGGTATCTTCCTGAATGGTTAGCTTGATATAAGCAATTTTATCACCTATCTTTGCGTTATAAACATCCATCCAACCAGGACGATTTACATTCTTCTTGCTAATTACAAAGTCTTTCTCTTGCAAACTCATAACTGCTTTGACAATTTCAGTATCTTCAAAACCAAAATCATCTTGGGCAGTTCCTTGCGCTTTTTTGGTAATTTTGAAATCACCTTTTTTGATAAACTCTTTAACTTTTGGGAGTTTGTATTTTATAGTTAACCTTTCTTTCTTCTGTATCATCCAACCATAAAACATTAAATAGTTTACACCGTCAATTTTTTAATTTACTTAAAATACAGTTAGTGTCAAGTAAAAAAAGTTTAAGAATTTTGATGCCAAGGCATGTTTGATAGACTCACAGTCTACGTCGACAGACTCAGCAAACCACAAACCTCCCGTAAACGCTACCGCAAGCTCGCACAGGCACTGAAAGGAATTGCGTAAGGAAATAGAGGAGTAGACGAGAGTCTCGCATCTCGATACAAAATTTATTACAGTTGCAATAAATTTCACTCGATGATCAGGATTGCTCTTATTGTAAATTAGGGTAGTCCTGCCCATCGAGTAGCAGGAACAAAACCTAATTTACAAATACAATCTTAATTCTGCATACCGAGATGAAAACCAGGTAAAATTCTATTCATTGCGATATACCAATCTTGCGAATTCTGTTTTCTGTTTCTTGTTTTAAGAATTACAACGTTTCCAAATAGTCTTTTCTCCAGTATATGTTGGGAGAAATAGTTTCTGTCTCTTCCAATAAGGATACCAGAATACTATGAGTCGTAAGATATCTTTGTTGCAATTGTTCTTTCTCTTCTTCCGTAAACTCTGTACTAAAAAGTATTCTTTCGTATCTGTTGATTCGTAAATCCTTTTGTAACATACAGTATGTTTCCTTCCATTCATTTGGAGGATCATTGTCATTGCCAAACATATAGATCTTGTTACTTCTTTGTGGAAGGGCTAGTCTGGGAAAATTTTCTGCACTAAGAGGATACTTTTTCATTTGCTCACTGATCGATTTATGCATGATTTTATAAAAAAGTTTTTTTTGCCGCGGCCGGTAGTCTCTTAGAAAATTGCATGCCCGTTGTAGGGTTTTCTACCGCTTGTTGGAGAAGTTTTTTGTGGATCGGTAGAGGAAGGTATATACGAGAATCCAACAGGTATGGGTTATCGGCCAGTTTGTTCCTAAAAAGAGAATAGCAAAAATAGTAAACATTAGAAATAACATTGCCTTTGCCAAATACAAGGTAGGTAAACAGAAAGGGCAAAAAAGCATTGTCTCCGCTTAATGTCTTGCAATAAAAGCCTGTCAACAAACCCCAAAAAAAGTCTTTGTAGTGGAAAATAGCCATTTTTTCCAAAAAATGCGAAGCCTGTTCCCATTGTGTAAGAACTAAATTGGGATAGTGGTAACTGGAAGAATACAGTAGTGGTAGATCGATAGCTGTAATAAATACTGCGATACTCAGAAAAAAGAAAGTACTTACCAAGAAGATATAGGGATAGGTTCTTAAAAGAGGAACAACTTTTTGCTGCCTAGACAAAGGCTCAGAAATATTTTCCAAAGTTTTGTATTCGAAAAATAAATACTTAAAAACCTGCCAACCGCTTCGGAGAGAGGTTTCTATATAGAATGGATTTTTGTAACTCATTTGTCCCACTCTAGCTTTTGTTCAGAGATTATAAGATTTCGTAAACTTTCACGCTCTGCAATTTTCCTTTTACGCTTTCAAAGCCAATTTCTTTATTGGAAAACTTTTGTTTGAG
>JBCCIA010000582.1:0-3087 GCA_039028475.1 Spirochaetota bacterium
ACCCTATTTCCTAGATCTTAAATTTATTGTCATTACTCTATTGCAAATCCTAATGTTTGGCTCAGGTACTTTTTATGATTATAAGACAATGCCAGCAGTGTACCAAAAACTCTTCCTTCTAAATCCGGTAGCATAGCTTATCAATATGTACCGCAATGTGCTACTGGAAGATACAATGATTGCAAGAAAAGATGTCCTGTATATTTGTTACTTTATAGGTATTTTTACCAGCATCAGTTTTTTTCTTCACAAAACCTTGGATAGAAAAGTCTCGAAAGTACTCTACAGATAAGTATGAAATGCCATTTAGAATTACAATCGGTCTCTTTTGCGTATCGAACTGGTAAAACGTTCTTTTCGCACAAAAAAAAACAGATCTTATCCGGAATTTCTCTTAAAATTTTTCCTGGTGAAACACTTGGCATACTGGGACGAAATGGGGCTGGCAAAAGCACACTTTTGCGAATTTTAGCTGGTATTTTTCTCCCTGATTCAGGCAATATTATTCGAAATTGCCAAAAGATTAATTTACTTTCCCTGGAGTTGGGCTTTTCAGAACGCTTAAATGGTAGACAAAATATTATTTTAAGTGGTCTATTCAACGGTTTTTCCAAACAAGAAATGCAAGACAAAATGCCTGCAATCGTTGCCTTTTCTGAATTAGGAAAAGCAATTGAAGAACCCCTACTCAGTTACTCTTCTGGTATGCGTGCTCGTTTAGGCTTTTCCATTGCCTATCATTTACAACCAGATATACTCCTCATCGATGAAATCTTAGGTGTCGGTGATATGGACTTCCAAGAAAAATCAGAAAAGTTGCTAAAGCAAAAAATCAATTCACAGCAAACGGTTGTACTAGTTACTCACGATGCTAAGCTCGTAGAAAGTGTGTGTCAAAGAGCTATTTGGTTAGATAAGGGGAAAATATATATGCAGGGGACACAAGCAGAAGTAAGCGACCGTTATATAGCTTCTAAGGGAAAAAGCAATTATCATGAATAAAACTCCAAAAACCTTGATTGTATACGACTTTTTACAGTTCATCGGGGGTGCAGAATATGTAGTTTTACATATGCTCAAATCTAGTTTTCCCGATGCAAAGCTCTTAGTTGCTTTTAAAAATCGTGGGCTAAAACTCCAAATTCCTGATAACAAAATTATTTGTTTAGGATATAAACCAAAATACAACCGCTTTGCATTTTTAAAAGTCTTATGGCTATTCTTTTGCAATCGTAAAAAGCTAAAAGAATACGATTGCATTATTGTTCACGGCATTTGGGCTCCCTTTTGTCTACTGTTTAGCTCTAAAAAATATTTTTTTTATTGCCATACCCCTCCACGATTTTCTAACGATCTGTTTTCTTATTATTGGCAACATTTTGGTATCTTTAAAAAAATAGCACTGTATGCTAAAAGTGTAATTGTCAACTTCTATTACAATAGAGTCCTAGCTAAGGCTGAATTTGTTTTGGCTAATTCCAAAAACGTCCAAGGTCGAATAAAAAAATACTGTAAAGTTGATTCCCAGGTTCTTTATCCACCCATAAAAATACACTCATTCCAAGAGTATCCTAAAGAAAACTACTACATTTCTTTTGCACGTTTGGAAAGAGAAAAACGTATTCCCTACATTATCGAAGCATTCCAATTATGCCCAGAAAAAAACTTATTGATTTGCTCTGACGGTTCTAAGAGAAAAGAACTACAACGATTGGCACAAGGATGTAAGAATATTAAATTTGTCGGAGAAGTAACAGATGAGAAGCTTTATTGTCTAATTGGAAAAGCAATAGCTTCTATATACATTCCTATAGATGAAGATTTTGGTATGTCTCCGGTAGAATCTATGGCTCTTGGAGTTCCTGTAATAGGAGTCAATTCAGGGGGTCTCAGAGAAACAATCCTGCATAACCGTACCGGTTGGTTATGTGAAGAGCCTTTAGATATAAGAAAGTTAATTCAGGCAATATACGTTCTAACACCAATAAAAGCGAAACGATTTAAGAAATATTGTTTGCAACAAGCGGAAAAATTTACCAATTCTCGATTCGATACAGAGATACAAAGGATATGCAGCATATGAGACGATTACTCCAAAAACTATTTCATAAATCAGGGAAAAAGATTAAGTCTTCAGCTACAAAAAATACAAATCTACAAAAACCAATCAAAGAAGTAACCTTTGCAGAACAGGTATTTTCTATAAAAACAGGTGATACGAACAATCACATTAACGATACCCTTCCCAAAGATGGCGTGTATGAACCTTGGGTCAGTAAATATGTAGTTTTAGCTTCTAAATTTTATGGAGAGGACAAAGACGCAATAGACATTGGTGCAAATGTAGGTATCATAGCTTTAGGTTTAGCAGGCTTACAAAAAAAAGCCTCGATAATTGCATTCGAACCATTATCTTTCGCCTATTCCCAACTATGTAAAAACATTGTTCGAAATAAATATAGTAATATTACGGCGGAACAAATGATTGTTGCTGATGAAGATACACAAGAATCTTATATCCACGTTCCAATAAGAGAAGCCATGAGTAGCTCATTTATATCTGCACAACGGCATATGGAAGATTCTCGTCACACAGAAAAAATTCCTTCCATTCGTTTAGATACATATCTGTCTTACAAAACTAATACATTCGATATCAAAATCATAAAAATTGATGTAGAATCAGCAGAGAGATCTGTGCTTACTGGGGCGGAGAACACGATTCATAAATACCAACCTGTAGTATTTTTAGAGTTTAATGTACAAAATCGTAGCTTAGAATTTGAGAGAAAAGGTTACCTATTGTACCAAAAAGTTGCCTCTCTCTTTCAATTTATATATTTAATTGACAGAGTTTCACAACAACTATTTCGCATAACTAATTATAGTGAACTTAGAGGAATGATGCTGGCAGGTCATTTTGTGGAAGATCTACTTTGTTTCAACGATGATAGTTTTGCACATTTCTTAAAGGAATATATAAAGGATGCTAGTTACAGATCCTATCATGCTGCCAACGCAAACCTTCATAAAATCTCACAGGGGCTGCAAGTTTTTTTATCCCACTACCCTGATAATTGGTGTAAT
>JBCCIA010000583.1:0-3083 GCA_039028475.1 Spirochaetota bacterium
AGGAATTTACTTCACTACCGGAAGAAAGGCTATAGAGAGATTCCAGCAAATATTGCACACTAGTAGAGTTATCTTTAAATATATTCTGCCAAGCAAAAAGATAAGTCATACTATAACTACTGCCGGAACGAAACTCCGTCACACAATTAGGGGAAAAAGTTACATCTACTCCACTTAGGCGAATAGTGAGCGTTTTGCTAGTTCCAGAACTTGTTATCTGAATCGGTATATTTGCGGAAGCTATATGCAGCACTACCGAATTGACCTGTGAATGAATAGCTCGACTTTCTTGCCAATAATCCGTGTAATAGACATAACCTGCATCCACATTGGCATTTGATGATAAAAAGCCTGTATAGGTCTGTCCCAAAACCGTAAATAATTTTGTCCCACTGTCGGAAGTGACAAGCTCTTCCGTATGCAATAACGGCTGGCGTGACAGGATTGGTAAATTTGCCAGTGAGTATTCAAACTTGTCAATAGAGATACTTGCTCCAGATTGCAAAGCAACTTGGTACAAAGTAGAACCAGTTCCACTGAACAATTCAAAACTTGCAACGGAAGTATCTCGCCTATCATCGACAAAACCGAAACGATACTTTAAGGAAACGGCTTGCGTTAAAGATATATCAAATAGCCTTTGCCATAGCAACTGTTCCTCTTTCAAGGAATTTTCCGTACTACCAGTACAAGAGGTAAAGTAGCAAAGTAAGAGTATTGTATATAAAATACGCATAGGTCTACTGAAATGGATCGCTGAGTTCCGAATTTGTAATAAAAGTCTCATCTGTTAAAGTTTTTAAAAAGTTTACTAAATCTTCTTTTTCTCCCGGTGTCAAACTAAATTTGCGTATTAAAGTTGTATCGACGGTACTGATAGGGGAATCCGAACGACAGGGAAATGCGACATCCGTTTTGTCACATGTTGAATTATTGCCTCCATTTTGGTAGTGATCAATCACTTTTGCAAGAGCATCACTAGCACACGAATCCACCGTAGCACCTGCTGTTTTTTCAGGGTTATTGCTATCATCACATGTGATGCTACCATCGTGCATATAGGGGTATGTAAGTGCAATATTACGCAATGTAGGAGCTTTGAATTTTCCTAGATCATCCACATTGCCAGTCACTTCTATCAACCCACGATTGCTAGAGGGAAAATCTCCATTGATATTGTACAAGCCATTGTTATGGTAGAATGCCTGATCCACACGCGTTTGTTCATGAGTAGTCGCATCTGAAAAATTAAAACCTCCATGACAGTGAAAACACTCCGCAACTTCTCCATTGAACAAAGACAAACCTCGCTTTTCGGAGGCGGTAAGACTGGCTTCCTTTCTAGTATACTTGTCGTATTGAGAATCAAACGATAGTAAAGTTCTTTGAAAACTAGCAACTGCTTTAAGAATATTTTCCAACGTGATAGGTTCTGCAATTCCTGGAAAAGCCGCTGCAAACATAGGTTGGTAACGAGAATCTTCTAACAATCTCGCTCTAATCTCCGTATCTGGCAAACTTAGTCCCAATTCGACGGGATTATCTCCCGTCACAGGTAGGACACCTTGTTGTTCCAAACTAAATAGTAGTGTATTATTCCACGTCTGCCTAGGATTATAAGCAACATTTGTCAGACTCATAGAATTGCGTGTATGAAACTCTCCTGTTGACCCTTCTCCTACTGACTTACCATCTGTAAAAGCAATGCTTTGTAAATGACAGCTAGAACAGGACATAGTTCTGTTCCCCGATAACTTCTTTTCATAGAATAGAAATCTTCCTAACCGTACTTTTTCAGCAGACATTGGATTACTAGCTGGAACAGAAGGTGCAGGGATATTAGCAGGTAAATTCCAGGCGTAAGAACTAGAGTTCTGATTGCTTCCCAAAGCTAGTACACTATACAATTCATTTGGTGATTTGCTAGGATCTTGACAAGCACTCAATAAAAAAATAAAAACTAAAAAAATTTGGAACAACATTTTTCTTCCTCCTTATTGGATGGAAAAGACCGCTTTCTGGTTACTGGTATCTACTGTACCTGCTCCGCTAGTTGTATCGCTTATACCAGCACTATCGCCTGGAGTCAGACCAATATTTCTTATCAGGGGAGAACAACTAGTACTGGTACCACCAGAACCCGTAGGAGTTCCAATTGGCATACAAGCTAGAGCGGTTCCATCTGCATAATAGGAAGTCAATACACTCGAATCGACCAATTGTTCTAAGTCGAAGCGGATTTTCTGTGTGGAGGGTTCAAATGTTCCTGAGCTAACCTGTACGGTAAACTCTGATCGGTAGGAATTTTGGCAAGTTGCATCTGAAAAGTCAGAACTTTCGGCAGAGCAATTGGTACTACCTAGGTGGTAGTTGAGAACACTAGAGCTTGAAGTGGTCTGTAGCTCTAATTTCATGAACTTATAACCAATGAGCCAACTCCATTGCATGCCAGATTGTGTCCCTGTATTTAAAGCTGTTGGTGTTGTACTCGCACTGGAATCGTAATGATTGAGTGCAGAGGGAACACCAATGGTAAATTTTACTCCAGTGTAAGAGCCTGAAGCTACTGTCCCCTTGATACTAGTTCTGGTAGCACTAGTTGTCGAAAAACTAGAGCTTGTACAGGAACCTGTATTGTCAGCAAAATCAAGTAAGGCGACAGACCCGAGACTGTTGTTGACTTGAAAGTTCTGTTCATCTGTAGGAAGAGATGAATCGTCATAAATGGTGAAAGCTGCTTCGGAACCGTCAGCTTTAACGAGTGAAATACTACTAACATAAAAGCGTAAATCACGCAGGTAGACGACTTGGCCTGAAGGCAAAGTATATGTAGTTGATCCACATGCCAACTGACTGGAGCCGGAATAAGCTTCAAAGTTTAGAGTTGTTTCTACTTGGTTACTTTGCTGGCTAAGTGCTACTGCTGCAATAGCCAAATTCCGTTCTTGTGTATTATCCTCTTTGGTCTCACATTGCGCAAAGACCATAGCGAAAATGATTAATAAATAAGGCATATATTTCCTCTGTAATAAATAGTTTAGTTAAAAAATAGAAAGGCTAAACTAGGTATTGCGGAGGACGGA
>JBCCIA010000584.1:0-3075 GCA_039028475.1 Spirochaetota bacterium
GGATGTCTTGTTTGACTTGTCTTTTTCACCCTCTCCTGCCTTGGCACCACATTTTCATGCCATTTGTTCCTTTGGACTCTACTGTATGACTGCTACGAATGAGCAACTTGATATTCGTGTGAGAGATTCCGGCTACTGTGCTGTTTTTCGCCAGACACAAATCACAAATTCTATCTCTTTGGTGACCCAGATCAATTAGAAAAATACGATATTTCTTTCCCCTATGAGCTCGTTCCCTATTACCAGGATATATACCAGCCCAAAGAGTTTCTCGGACACCCCAAAATGGCCGATATGCACCTTTTGGACATTCCGCATTTTAATGTCCCTTGGCGGTATCTCTCAAAATGTGTGGTTACCATCCATGACATCATCCCCTACAAAATGAAGCAGTTCTTTCCCAGTTTCGCCAAACAGATCTATCTCAAGTTAAATCTCACTTTGATCCGTAGGTTTGCGAAAAAAGTTGTAACCGTATCGGCTTATACAGCTCAGGATTTACAGGTGGAGTTTGGCTTTTCTGCGCAGCAAATGCAAGTCATCTATAATGCTGTGGACCATACTATCTTTTTCCCTGAAACCAAAGCGGGGGATGAGGAGTTTCTCGGCAAATACCAGCTACCGCAGAATTACTTTTTAACAGTAGGAATTGGCAAAGAGCATAAGAATATCTTGTTTATTGTAGAAGCAATGAAACAGCTTTGGCAAGAAGACAACAGTATCCCTCCTTTGCTGCTCGCAGGGACGGGTGGTACCTTACCAGAGTATTTGCAAACAGCTGTCGATGGTTGGGAAAAGTATATATTTCTATGTCCGCACTTGCCCTATGTGGAATTGCGTAATTTGTATAAGAATGCGACGGCTTTGCTCTATCCTTCCCTGTACGAAGGCTTTGGTTTTCCCGTCATCGAAGCCCAGGCCTGCGGTACCGCTGTACTCGCAGCAAATGCTTCTGTTTTGCCAGAGGTTTTACAGGATAGCGCTTTCTTCTTTGATCCTAGAGATAGGGATAGCTTTTTGCAAGTTTTTCGTATGTTTTGGCAGCAAAATAAGAACCTGAAACAGTGGCAGCAAGCGGGTTTTGCCAACGCTGCTCGTTTCCAGTGGCAACAATCTGCACGGGCAATGGTGCAGCTGTATGATACTTTAGCCGATTAGCGGATAGAATAGACTACCTTCTTATTTCCCAAACGTTCGCGGTTAGTTTCGATGCGGTTTTTGTAATAAAGGGCTTTTTCCGGCTTAAAAGCGGCCAAGAAGTCGTACAACTCGATTTCAAATTCTAGCATTCTTTCGGCCACTTCACTACCTTGGCCCTTGGGAATTTTTTGTAAATCAACGATCAAATGACGGGAGTTGATGCAATCAGGACCAATGTCTTCCACAATGGCATCAAAGTTAAAACGGGTGATGGTTCCACCGACGCAGGTCTTTTTACCGCGTTCTTGGGCTATTTTGACAATTTGTTTGGTGACACGCATTACTTCTGGATCATCGGGTTTTTGATTCATAGATGCTGAAAGGTCGGATCGTGCAGCAGTGAGGTTGTGCAATTCCGCAAAAGCAGGAGAATCTGCGATTTCTAAAATATTGCGGTAGCCTGTAATTGTTTCTAAATTGATGGATTTTTGCATTTGTTGGTATTCTGCCGCTGGAATGAGTTTTTTTAGAGTTTCGATAAAGTTTCGCAAACCGTACTCTGATTCAACCATCGGAGCTAGAATAGAGTAGATACCTGTTTTATGGCAAAAACGTATATCGGTTCTGGCTTCCACACCACCTATCTTTACTTTTAGAGGAAAGGTTGCTAAAGCTATCTCTTGCAGTACCTGTAACTCATCGTACTCCATATCTTCCGTTTCCGTCCCACCTTTTAAACCGCAAAAGGCGTGGCTTTGCATATAGGATTTGAGTTGTTGGATCAAGTTTTGTTTGAGAGTGGTAAGGTTTGCAGTCATTCTATTCTCCTCTGGCTTAGGCAATGCTTATGGGCTTATAAGTGAATTTGAGGAAAGGGTAGGCTGGGTTGAATTTGTTTGGCTTTTGTTATTTTTTTTGGATGCGCGAGCATGGGACGTGCATTTGGCAAGGCTCCTTGGAGTTCTATATCAGCTAGGATCGAAACCCATAATTCATCAGCAAAACGATTGAGACTTTTATCCAAAAAGGTGCCTGGAAGCCTTACCTGGTAGTGTTGTGTCTTTTCCACAAAAACTCTCCTGGTTGATTATCGGTTTTTTTGATTGACGGAATCAAAATTAAATTAAGATTAGCTCTAAGTTCTGAAAAATGGTAGGTAATCAATACGGTCATTGTACCAAGCCTATCAATTTTTTCAACAACTCTAATCAGTAAAAGAATAGAAATAGTATGAAACAAACCAGAGAACCTAAAATAAACCTTTTCAAGAAATCGGCGCCGTTAAAAGCAAAAGTCCTTAAAAACATCCAACTTACACCAAACCCAGGTGAAGGCAAGCGACCTAAAAAAGAGGGTCAGGCTTCTATCCATCGCATTGTATTGGCAATTGACCATTCCCAATACCCTTATGTGATTGGACAGAGTGCAGGTATTATTCCTCCTGGGGAAGACCCCGCAAAAGTCGCTAAAGGTTCTGCAAACACCGATTACACGGTTCGTTTGTATTCTATATCTTCTCCCTCTTACTCTATTGGCATGCAGGAAGATTCTATTGAATTTGTCATCAAACGTGACAATACCTATGACGATGAGGGAAATATAACCCACCAAGGGGTTGCCTCGAACTATATGTGCAACCTAAAAGAAGGAGAGGAAGTCACTGTTACAGGCCCAGCTGGTAAAAATTTCTTACTTCCCAGTGAAGATTACTCTGGTGATATTTTCTTCTGTGCTACAGGAACTGGAATTGCACCATTCTTTGGTATGTCTATTGAACTACTCGAGCACAAACTTATCCAATATACCGGCAATATATATGTTATCTACGGAGCTCCTTATTCCGATGAGATCGTACTTCGGAGCGAGTTCGAGGAGTTGGCAGCCAAGTATAGCAACTTTCATTTTATCACAGCAGTAAGCCGTGAGCAAAAAAAC
>JBCCIA010000585.1:0-3068 GCA_039028475.1 Spirochaetota bacterium
AAGGATATACTTTTCCACTGCAGGAAATACGGAATTCCTACAAATACTTCAGAAGACTTTGCCAAAAAGATGAATGATGTGATTCTGCCTAAAACAAAGAAAACAGAAGAAAAAGATTCTAATATACAGCTAACAGAAGCGGAAGTCAATTATTGGCAACAAGTCTTCACGAAAAGAAGGAAATAATTTTGGAAACCAAAAAACTACTGGAAGCAATCAAATCAGGAGATCAGTATATTCTCACTACCCATAAGAATTGTGACCCTGATGGAATCGGAGCAGAACTAGGAATGTCTTTTTTGCTAGCCCATTTAGGAAAAAAGCACAGCATACTAAATCCAGACCCAACTCCTGAGCGCTACCAATTCCTCGATCCACACTACCGTATCAATCATATCGTTGAAGGTGGTATGCGGGAAAACCGCCAAAGCCAGGTGCTGATCTTGGACAATTCTGACCTATCCCGCATAGGAGAAGTAAGTCAGTTTATTGCAGATGACAAGAAGAATGTTATCGTTGTGGATCATCATGACAATGTAGAAAACAAACAGGGCATTGCAAAGTTTTTTATCTTTCCTGATTATAGTTCTACTTCTGAGATTGTTTATGAGCTATTGCAACTAGAGGATCTGGAACCAGATTACACCACTGCTACGGCTTTGTATATGGGAATTGTCATGGATACGGGACAATTCAAATACCGCAAAACAAGTCCCAGGACGCATAGAGCTGCTGCAGATCTATTGCAATACAAATTGCCAATAGAAACTTTGTCACGTAAATTGTTTGAAGACTATCCCTTAGAAGTACTGTATTTGAAGCGAGATATTTTGTCTACCATAGAGGTTCATGATTCTATAGCTATGATTTTTATAACAAGAAAAATGTTAGAATCCTATAGTTTTACCCGCAACCCTGTGGAAGGGCTGATAAACGAACTTTTAGGACCTAGGGATATCCAAATCGCTGTATCTTTTTCTGAAGCAAAAGATGGTCGGATCAAACTTAGTTTTCGTTCTAAGGGAGACTTTGATGTTTGTCGGATTGCAAAAGAGTTCTCAGGTGGAGGACATAAAAATGCGGCAGGAGGTATTGTCAGTGCTACTATGCTCGAAGCGAAAAAAAGAGTTTTAGCAAACCTAAAGAGTTCGCTAGAAATCCAAGAAAGGCATTATGCAGTTTGATGTTAAAGAATCGTTTTTTATTTCTACCAGTTCTAATGTTCTTGCTTGTCTTTCTAATTGACAAGTTGATGTTGCTTGAAAAAGTTCAAACCTATTTTTCTAAAACTTTATCGGAAGCGAATTACCTACACAAACCAATACTATTCCAAGAATTGCAAGAATACTTGCAAAAAAAAGATCGTAAAAAAGTTTTAGTTTATTTTGGCAACTCGCGAGGTTTGCTTTTTAACAATAAATATATCGCTGAGCACTATCCTGATTGGTTGTTGTTTAACTTCTCTGTACCTGGTGGGACGCCCGACTACTCGTATTTTTGGTTGGAGCAATTCCAGGAAAAAGATGTTAGACCTGATTTTATTCTTTTAGATAATTCTGTAGAGTCTTACAACCTCGATGCAAAAATAAAAATAGATGAAGTGCTTGTTAATGGGCTTACCCTTGCTTTCGTTTTAAGGCATTATTCGAGATATACGAAGGAAGATGTAAGCAATCTAATTGCAAAACGTATGTTTCCTTCCTACCAGTACCGACCCAACCCGAAAACAGCATTGAAACGTATGAAAAATGATTTCGAAATTTTACATGGGTTTCGCTATTGGCGGGAACGCGTACGTATTCGTTTGCAAGAAGAAAGGGGTAGTGCCGCTGCTGAACTCAGCCAGAATCCAGTTTCTTCTGAGGAAAATATCAAAGCAATTGCTGACGGAGATTTTAAATCTTATATGTCGCCGTTTCGCTTTAATCACAACATGTTGTTCTTTTTAGAGAACTCCATTTCTACCGTAAAGGAAATGAAAATTCCTCTAGCAATCATTTGGGTAAAAGTTGCTCCTTACTATTTGCACCTAATGAAAACAAAAAAAGTTCCCCCTAAAGCTGGTAGTCCGGAAAGACTTGTTGTCTATGAAAAGTGGTCTAAAGAACTTTCTGAGTTGTATAAGAAAA
Organism: Spirochaetota bacterium; assembly: GCA_039028475.1. Taxonomy (GTDB): domain Bacteria; phylum Spirochaetota; class Leptospiria; order Leptospirales; family Leptospiraceae; genus JBCCIA01. The sequence continues at coordinate 2,130 of JBCCIA010000585.1, forward strand.
TACAAGTTTCCTTTTGGAATATGAACGAAGACCCAAAGTACCAGTGCAACCAGTTTGCGGATGCAAGCCATATGGCCACCTCTTGCTATCCTGATTACACTGACTATATATTCCAGCATATGGGAGTTGCTAAAAAATGAAATATGTATTATTTTTTTTACTTGGTTTTGCTCTGTGTACCCATATTGTTGCGCAATCTCGTTCTGACTTTTATGATCCGTACGATTATGATTTGCGCAATTACAAATTTGACAAACAAGATGAAAGGTATTTTCGTGAATATGAGTTGCCACCCAAACAAGACAAACCTAAATTAGTGACTCCTAAAGATGTGCGCAGACCTATAAACCCTTTGGATTTATTCCCAGGTGCTGGAAATTTAGGCAATGGAGAACAGAGGAATCGTTTCAATCCAAATGCTGCCAATGAAAGTGTCATCAACCCTTTGACTGGTGAACTGAACGTAAATATTCTCAATACCGAACAGCGGAGGAAAAGTGGCCAGGATTGGAAAAAAAAGAAGCTAGCAGAATTGCCTCCCTATAAAGAATCTGTTGGTCGTAGGAGTGAAATCATTTTCTTTTTGACTCTACCTTTTGGAGCGGCTGTCTTTGGCGGTTTGACTTTTCTTGCCGGGAATTTTGCTGGTGAAGATTATGTTCGGACAACTCCTGGGGCGTTGTTTATTTTAGCAGGAGGGGCCGGGGTATCTTATGTAAATGTCTATATGGATAGAAAGGTCGTAGAAAAAAAACATAAAGAGCATGAGAAACACATGTCTCATCTTAGGGTAGAACAAAGGGGATATAGCTTTCGTCTATACACCTATCGATTTTAAATATGGAAATTAGTACAGCAAAACCATTTTTGAAATGGCCTGGAGGAAAGAGGCAGCTTTTGTCACAGTTCGAAGATTTATTTCCAGAGGCTCTTTTCCAG
>JBCCIA010000586.1:0-3059 GCA_039028475.1 Spirochaetota bacterium
CCAGGTAGGATTTCATATATAGAGGTTACAAGCTATTATGTATTTTGTCTATTGAAATTTATCTACTTATTTGTAAAGATTTTATGCCACAGTAAGCCATATTTAACATCTAAAAGAACGTTTTTTTGTAATAAGCGATCAATCTCCTCTTTCTGCTTCTCTGGTATACTTAAGGGAATATAAGACAACCCAGAACTAGCACTGATCCAATTATTGATATCATTTTCAACCCTTTCTAGAGCATTTTTACACTCTTCTACATACCTGGTTGTTTTGTTCTCCGAACATCTGATTGCGAGCCGACGATAGTTTGGATGGCGTATGTATTCACCGATCCTCCTATCCGCTTCATTGGCACAGGCCAAAATAGTGCACAAAAGTAACAGACTGATAAAAATAGTTCTCATACAAGTTTATCCTTGGTTCAAAAAGAATACAAAAAAACAAATGAGAATCAAAGTAAAAGCAATTGCAACATGAACCCAAAAGGAAGCTCCGCGAAAACGGTCCTTTACACTTTGCTGATCCTCCTGAGGAACTGCAATTTTTACAGGTCTTTCTTCAAAAGCGCGCAGCAAAGAATTATGAGGGCCTTCTGCAAAAATATGAAATTCACTTTTTCCACCTTCTACAATTTCTAAGAATTCACCCACAATAGGATGATTCAGACCATCTTTACCAACCGCACCTAATTTTCTTGCCATAGCTTTTTCATTTGGCGTTTGGAAAGGAAGCATAAACAAAATTTTTTGGCCAATTTGTAGTTTATCAAAATCGATCCCCCTAACTGGTGCAAGAACCGTTTTACAAGAATAGACTCGCTCATATCCCTCGGAAAGCTGGCGAACCCTTTCATCGGCGGGGGATCGAGCTACCGAACTCGCTGGCTTAGCAATGTTCTTTACTGTAGTTGCTGGAGAGGTAGGAGATTCTTCTTGTTGGAAGGGACTTTTTATAGGAGATACTTTATTGCGAAGCGGAGTATTCACACGAAAATCCAAGCTAGAAATTGATTCAATATCAGCCTGTATTTGAATATTTTTCGTGCGCATCTCCTCTTGGATGGCTTGCTCCAATACGATGACTAAAGGAGTTGCATCGCCCTTTGTCCAATCGGATACTTGCTTTATTACCACTTCAGGAGTCACAGCTCGATAGATAAGTCTACCAAGTGTTTCCGAAATACCTACTTCGAGAGTAGCATCTTGTACCGCTTCTAGTATGTGAGAGGTAATTTGTGTAAAATCTTCAAATGTTCTCACCCGAGTATTGACTTGGGAATTTGTAAAAACAGAGTAGATTTCTAAAACTGAATTTTTGTATTTGGAAACAGCAAAAATGACAATACCCGATTTATTCTCTAAATCGATCTTTAATTTGACAAACCATGCATCTTTCAATTTACCTTGCAAAACTTCAGATGCTTGTTCGTTGGTTAAAACCGACTCTAAAAGTAATTTTCTTAGTTCAGCATTTTCATCAGCATTCATTTACAACTAGATCCTTTCTTAGAATATCTCGGGAGAGTTTCTTTTTACGCAATTCTATCTCAAACTTTTGCCTAGAGGACACATAATTGACCTTGAGGGGAATCACGATCTTTGCGATTGTGTTTCCAGTCTTTTGCGAAGAAGAGATTGTGAACAGGTGTCTATCAAAGCCATTTTGAGCCATTAATATCTCTACAAGAGTAATACCTAACCCAGCCCCTTCGGTCCGATCTCCATGTTCCAGATAAAAATCAACAATGTTTTCATACTGCTTCGCCTTCCTAAATTTTTCACGAATGCGTTGTTCTTCCTGAGGCAGTAGTAAGAAGTTATTGATAACTCTAATAATAATCTTATCTGCATCGTGAGAAAAATGAATAGATGTCTTCAGGTTATGCGCAGCGAGCTTCTCGTGATAGGTAGCAAGATTTTCCTGTGTTAGGTTTACTTGGAACTTAGAGATCTGCTGCTCGTATACCTTAGGATCGTGTGGATCCAACCCAGCGTCATAAAAAAAAAGTCGTTTGATAGCAGCCTTACTAGCATTTACCAACAATTCCTTTGCTGAAATATAGACCAAGTCTAACAGATCAACTCTTTGGTATTGCTCTAGGATAGCAATTGCCGTGTCTTTTAGCTGTTTTTCAATACCAACTCCAGCAACATACGTTTCTAAGCATATATCTTTACTGGCAAAGTGAATGTCTTCTTTATCGTTTCTATCCATTTGCAAATTAAACAATGGCAATGCTCTCCCTTGTTTCTCCTAATATACGTACTATAAACTACTACTATAAATCATCAAGAATTTGTTGCTTTTTCTGCAGATATTCTTTCTCGGTGATCAAACCCTTTTTATAAATCAACTCTAGACTTTCTAGGCGATCGACAAACTTATGACGAACCTTACCCTTCTGCTTTGCAGTGAAAGCCCTTCTTTCGCGCAAAACTCGTTTAGAAATGTGAAAACCATGCCTCTTTGCAAACAAACTTTTTTCTTCCTCAGCCCCCCAAAACCAATCCCATAATGTAGTGCGTTGCTCATCACAAGATTTTTCTGAGAAATACTCGCCAAAACTCTCAATATTCTTATCGACAATAATTTTTTGATTGAACTCACAAATTGTCAAGTAATTATCAAACCGCCCCCAATCTGTAAATAAATAGCCATTATCGTGGTAGAAATATTTATAGATTTCTGGAAATAACAGAAATATCTCATTCTCGTGTATCCAAACCAAAATAGCAGTACGGTAGTACGCAAAATGAGGATTCAGGGTATCTTCTCGCTTGATCAATACAGAATACTTACCTACTTTCTCTTTCTCTGGTATCGCCTGAAAAGCATCCAGAAAAAGTCGAACTTCCACATCATCTAAAAGAGGAGTTTTGCCACGAGCGGTTACAGTTCTAGTTTCTCTATATAGGTTCTCAAACAAAAATATCCAATCCTCATTAGATATATCCCATCTTTCCTTCTGCCAATTTCCTATATCGTACTGGTATACAACAATATTATCGTGCAAATACTTGGGTTTTGGAAAACGTTGTTGATCTGAGGAGCAGGAC
>JBCCIA010000587.1:0-3046 GCA_039028475.1 Spirochaetota bacterium
CAAAAAAAGGATACTATTTTGTTTTTAAAAAGTTTTTTGCAATATCTTTGTACAAACAGGATAAACACTAAACTGCTGAAAACACATAGGAAAATACCAAAATAGCTTAGCATTTTTAAAACTTTACCGCAAAACTTTATCCCTCCATATATGCCTTAAATTTATCCTTCCATTCTGGATGCCAACGTGAAAGAGCAGGTGGAAGTGTCGCGATCCGCAATCAGAACGTGCATGCCAGCTGTAACAAAAGCCTCAGCGGCAGCAAGTCCGATTCAACTAGCCCCACCTGTAATTACGGCAACATGCTCTTCTTTCATCCAATTTGCATATTGTGTTTTACTCATCGCTGATCATTTTTTGTTTTGACGGGCTAAATAGAAGGCTTAGATTTAACTTCTAATTGTGTCTCTAGATTCTTTGTGTATGGTGTGTTTTTTCAAACGCTTACAATACTTCTTTACTTCAATCTTGCCAGGGTGCAATTTTTTATTTTTTGTGATTGTATAGTTCACATCACCACACTCGGTACATTTTAAAGCAATGATTTCTCTCATTTACCATCTCCTTTTTATTTAGTAAAGCTAAAGTCCAAGCCTTTATAAGGGCTCAAGCTTTGTCAAGAAATAAAGAAAAATACTTTTCAACCGAGTGGTTTTTCCATATAATGATAGGGAGACGTTCGTGAGAATCGCCCTTGTAGTGTTAGATCGCTTTCTTTGACAAGTACAAAGCCTTTGCGCAAATACAGCTTTTTCGCAGGATTATCAGCAGCAACATATAATGAGACCGCCTGTATGCCACCGCGCTTTGCTGCCTCTTCCACCACAAAGTCAATCACTTGGCTACCAATCCCCTGACCACGGTGTGATTCGGAGACGCCAAAGTTGTGCAGGTACAAAACACCCTTACGTGGTGGTGCGACACAACGTTGGAAATGCAACCCACGTAGCAACACAGCCAAACCTTTCCACACACCGTAAAATGCTAGGATGTTCTTAAGTGCATCTATGGTATAAGAAAAATTATCCTTTTCTTCCCACAAACCTACCAAAGCAACAGGAACCTCATCCAAAAAAGCCATAACATGGTTTCTATAGCCAAACTCGCCTCCACCTTTGGCAAAAGCAGAATGCAAAAATTCCAGGGCCTCTTCTGCATAGTCTGAGGAGAGCACGTAACGGAAAGCGTCCGGCCCAGAAGAAAACATAAACGGAATAGCAGCCTCCGCATCACTTGCAGAGCAATTCTGAATTTTCAATGACATAACAAAATCCTTTGAAGCTCAATTATTACTTGCAAAAACTATGTTTGCTCTCTCTACTAGAGATGAATAATGGATTTTCTAAATAGGAGCTTACTCTGTTACACAATATAGCAAATGCCCTCATAAAGAGTCAATTCTTCTTCCAGCGTATCTTAAATATCCCTGTTTTCACACTCCTATACAAAGGTCGTCACATGAACTATAGATTAAAAGTTTTTTACTCCATACTCCCTATTCTTACTAGTTTAGCATTTTCCATCCTGCATGCCGGTGACTCGCAAAAGAAATACAACTATACCTTAGGACAAGCAAACGCATTGCTAAATGTATCTGGTATAGACATGCTACAATTGTCACTTTCGAAACGACTGAGCAATCCACGACAAATGCCGATTCCCTATAAAGAAGTTTTAGTTGGGCTGCAAAAGTCTGGAGAACTTGAAAAAGTGATTGATTTGCAACGAAAAAACCAAATCAGAAATAGTGTTAGAACTCATAAACAGTCAGCAAAAGTTATAGTCAGTAAGGTCAATGGTGAGACTCTGGAATTAAAAACTCTACTCGGAAAACCACTACTCAACGTAGAAATCCCTTATCTCAAAAGTGTTAGGTTCGTTCGTAAAATTTCCAATGGCAGCTTTATCGTCTTAGGAACTCTCAAATCAGCGATCAAATACGGCGGGCATCGATACGCTCATAAGAAAGGCTATGGGGAAGTAGAAGCTTTTCTAGCAAAAGTAGGTAAGAAGGGCAAATTGCTATGGACGCAAGAAATAGGTGGACGCTTCAAAACGAAAGGCTATATAGGTAGCCATACTCGCCTTTTAGGAATGGCAATCGATACAAAAGGTAATACTTTCCTCGCAGGTCAATCTGACGCACGTATACGCGGTGTGAGATACTCTTCTAAAACCAGAAAATCGATCTCTGATTTTTTTTATGGTAAATTTACAAAAAATGGCAAGAGGGTATGGTTGAAGATCGCGGATTCCGTGTCTTCCCGCAAAGGTTCCATTTGGGATGTGAGTTACGATACAAAGGGAACGCTTTATATGGTAGGCAATACTCCCACTTCTAGGTGTATAGTAGGTAGCTATTCCTCAAATTCTAAAAAACGTTGGCTTAAAATACTTCGCCCACAGAAGAATAACGCTACTTGCAGTTCTCTGGTGCAGAGTAAAAATAGGAAATATATCTACCTAGCAGGAAGAATAGGGAAAAAAAGTTTGAAGCTATACTATCCCAGTAACAGCCGTTACCTAAAGACAAGAAACAACCCGAGTAGAGCCTTTGTAGCAAAGTATACAATTAATGGAAAAAAAATGTGGATTGCAGATTATAAAACGATCGATACAATCAGTTCACCAGTAGATATCATGGAGTCTGCAGACAAGAATATTCTGGTAACGGGTTTTGCCTGTGGAAACAATATCGGAATCTACCGAAAGCTCTTTCTTGTTAAATTTTCGCGAAAAGGAAAAATGATCTGGAAAAAAAACGACATTTACCCAGAGATTTTTAGAAAAACAAAGCAATAAAACTTAAGACAAATTCAAATTATAACATTATAATGCCTTTTACCTTTTCACATCCCGCCATAGTACTGCCATTCGTAAAATTTCCCAAACAATGGGTTTGCCTTTCTGCTCTTATTGTTGGAAGTATAGTCCCCGACTTCGAATATTTTATGTTTTTCAGTTTCGGATTTTTGAAATGATTTTATTTTCGTCTGTGACTCAAATCTTGATACGTGTTCAAAGTTTGTTGTTTGAGTAGCCTGTA
>JBCCIA010000588.1:0-3021 GCA_039028475.1 Spirochaetota bacterium
AATTCCCAACTCCATATGTGATAAACGTGGTTACTTTATTGAGGGAAAATTCGATCAATTCAAAAGGAATATTCCTTACAGTGCGATTATCAGTGCCTTCCAATATTTAGTCCTCTTTCACTGAGTATTTGTCGGACTAAATCTTGGAAGGCAATGATAATCGCACTGTAAGGAATATTCCTTTTGAATTGATCGAATTTTCCCTCAATAAAGTAACCACGTTTTTCCAATATGGATTTGTGAATTTCATTTACTAAAGCTGATTTGCCGATTCCTGAATAGCCTTTTACGATTACTAATTCACTGTTACCTTCTGAGACATTTGCAAAAGCTGATAATAGTTTTGCTATTTCCTTTTCACGTCCATAGAGTTTTTGTGGGATTTGGAATTTGTCTGAGATGTCTTGGCTCGCTAATTTGAAGTTTTCAGGATACAATTTACCTATTTGTAATAGTTCTTGGCATTTTTGCAAATCATAATGTATGCCATGGCCTCCTTGGTATCTCTCTTCTGCTTGTTTACTCATTAATTTTTGGATGATATTAGAAAGTACCAGGGGAACTTTAGAGTTTTTGAGATGAACTCTTTCGGCTTCCACCGCCATATGGAAGTGGATCATTTCCATCGAATCTTTTGAGTGAAAAGGCAATCCACCGGTGAAAAGTTGGTAGAGAGTGATCCCTAAAGAATAAAAATCTGTCCGGTAGTCAATACAACGGTTCATTCGTCCTGTTTGTTCCGGTGATAGATAGGCTAGAGTGCCTTCTATTTTGTTTGGGGATTTGATACTGGGATTTTCTCTGTCTAATTTTGTGGAAATACCGAAGTCAATAATAACGAGGTTTTTGCTATTCGGGTTATAGATAATGTTGGCAGGTTTTAGGTCTAAATGGATGATATCTAAGTGGTGTATATTTTTAATTGCTTCTGCTAATAGGATGGCAATATGAATTTTTTCTCCTAAAGTGAAGTTTCTCTGCTTTAAGAGTTTGTTCAGCGATACTCCTCCAGTATCTTTAAGGACTAAAATTAGAGATTGCTTCTCCTTTTCTAAACCGAGGGTTTCGATAATACCTTGAGATTGAATACCCTGTAAGACTTCGTATTCTTTTTTTAGTCTTGCGATATCCCTTACAGACGGATATTCTAGTAAAGTTTTGAGGATTACTTTCTCACCCGTTGTTATTTTATCTGCACGGTATACTTTACCTTTCTTGCTACTATGAAGCTCCTCAGCGATTTTATAACCTGCTATTTGAATCTGTTGCATTGTTGGTTCCTACACTAAGATTATGCTACATGTTGAGCTATACCACAAATATTGAGCAATACAATTAAAAAAATAAGAGCGTGTCCGTAATTGATATAAAATGTCTGCAAAAGCTCTACGATTATCTAAACCAGGTCGTCTAGCTTTAGGATTTTTCTCTCTATTGCCTCTTATTCGTAGTCTAACTTAGAAGAGTAGAATGCTTTGTTTCTCACAAGAACTTTCTATAATAATGTATCATTTAGGTAGTTTTATATATGTCTACAGATAACGATCCTTTTGCTAGTCTTGACGAGGCTCCAGCTGGTGACGACCCGTTTGCGAGTATGGATGAACCTACGTATGGAGATGATCCTTTTGCCGATCTTGGCAGCATGGAAGAAGATCGGATTGAAGGATTTGAAGGTCCAGAAAAGCGTTATAACAATTACCATCCGGATCTAACAACTGGATTAGAATCTTTTCAACGCTATGTCGTGGAGCTAGCCCAAGTCGCTCCAGCCAAGAGAATAGGTCTGCATATTGGAGATGCTGTGGAAATCAACTTCTCGAAGGACGCAAAGGGAAATGAGATATTAGACACCATCCGCAAGCAAAATAAAAAGAATAATTTTGGCAATATCAAAATCCCCAACACAGATATCGAATTTATCAATTATTCCTACTGCCCCAATTGTTCGACGATATATAACTTCAAGGAATTGTTACAATACTACGACAAACCCAAACCTAACGATAAATTTAAGGATCAGAATGAACAACTGAGGTTTGATACCTCTGTACATTGTAAGGTATGTGCTACAATTTTCTTGCCAACACTAGTGATTGTAGATGAGAACCCTCTCAGTGAGGTGCAATTTCTCTGTCGCATGCAAACGATAGAAGCCATAGAATCCTTTTTCTATAAAAAAAGAAGGAAGCGAGTACTTTCCAGGAATCCTGACAACCTTGTAGAAATAGAAGAAAAGAAATATGTATTGAACGATGTCCTCTTAAAAGATTTGGCAGCAAAACCGGCACTGATAATGAACTTATTGCAGTATTCGCCCATTGATTTCAGGTTGCGGATGATAGAAGGAACCAATGTAGAGGCAAAAGACTATTTGTTTGGGCCAGTACGCCATTACCCTGCTTGAAATATATTTCTATTCTAGGATTTTCGAAAGGCTTGTTTCATTGGTATTGACTGTTCTCAAGAGCTGTCTAATCTCGTTTTATGAGAGAAAAAACAACGGTTCTATTGGTTTTAACTTTAATTGCTTTCTTGCAAAATTGCCTGAGTGTTATGTGGACAAGTTCTGCGAGGGATAATATACGGGGCTACAAAGAATTTCATACGGATGAGACCAGAATGCATGACTTTGCGGCTATTGAAAAGCTAACGATAGCAAAAAAAGAAGAGAATACCGAACAACCTTTGTCATTTAAAATCTATCTCAATTCAGAAAATACAGCGAATTGTTTGCAAATAACAAGAAATTACCGGAGCTACTATTATGCACAGGATCTCGTAGAATGTAAAGATACTATTGCTGCACCGATATATTTGTTTAAAGCAAAACATCATTTGTCTTATAAAACACATGGCAAGAGATATGTGACATCTTTATTCACTAGACAGGACACTTTTTTCTTAGAGGGTGTCTGAAAAGCTAAGTTTTGCATAGTTTCGTTTGACTTTTTACTAACCTTTTTGCCATGATAGAGATCATAGCCATATAAATAAACGATTCACTATTTTGCGTTTTTA
>JBCCIA010000589.1:0-3016 GCA_039028475.1 Spirochaetota bacterium
AAACAGGTTAAGGAAAATTGCTTGATTATATGGGGAATTAAAATACTCATGAAGGTGCCGGTTGTTTGATTTTTTTGTGTGATAATTTAATGATCGTACAACCGGTAAGTTTTATTTAAAAAAAGTGCTACTTTATTATTACAAACAATGGATACAAATAGCGAAGTATCCAAGACAAACGAGGAGAGAACAATGAAATACAAAGCATTAGGAAACACCGGACTCTATGTTTCAGAACTGACACTTGGCACGATGACCTTCGATGAAAAGGATGGAGCCTTTGCACAAATGCTCGGCGGTACCGGGCAAGAACTGGCAAATAAGATGGTTGGCCTATCCATAGACGCTGGAATCAATATTTTTGATACAGCCAATGTATATAGCAACGGCGTCTCAGAAACTATGCTGGGAAAGGCATTGGGCGACAAAAGAAAAGACGTGAAATTATCCCTGCCTCTATGGATCTCGGACTGGGAACATTGATTTGGAGTCCTTTAGCTGGTGGCTTCTTAAGGAGTCACATGCGTTCCTACTTCTACAGTCATTGAATAGAGTCGCGACATGCTTAACCCTTGCTGAACTTGCATTGTGACTGCTACATGTTACTTCCACTAGTATTCCTATCATTGTGCCAAACAAAATAACAAATACATTTTCTCTGTTTTTATAAAGTAAATTATCATTCATTATACGCTTGGGGGTAAGCGGTTTACAAGGTTCTATCTTGAAGTAAGAGTAAAATCTTAAAATAAAAAGGCTTGACGGAGACTTCGAAATTTTTACTCTTATGGATGGACACTTCACAAATAAGAAATATATTAGAAGATGAAAGCCTTAGTTTCCCATCGGCAAAAAGCAACATTAGTTAATATTAAACCACCAGAAATTGCGAAGAGTGATGATGTTAAACTCCATGTCAATTGTGCTGGTCTGTGCAAAACTGATATTTGGGCAGCAACTGGTATCATAAAAACAAAAAATAACTACCCGTTGGGACATGAGTTTTGTGGTACAGTGATTGAATTAGGTGATGCGGTTACTGATGTAACACTTGGCCAACGTATTGCGGTAAATCCTATTATTCCTTGCGGTACATGTGAGGACTGTCTCAGGGGCCTCACCCATTTATGTTCAAATACCAAAATGCTTGGTATCGATAGTCCTGGTGCGTTTGCAGAATTTATCGTAGTTCCAAGGAATTTATGCTACACAATCCCTTCCTCTCTTTCACCGGAATTGGTAGCCTATTCTGAACCTGTAGCGGCTGCACTATCGATACGATCGTGCAACCTTTCTCCAAACCTACGAATTGGAATAGTTGGTAGCGATCGTATTTCTGCTCTCACAGAGTATATATTGAATACACTGAAGATAGAGTTAGTAAATGCAAGTCAAAAAGAACCAGTAGATGTCTTGATCGTTACGTCAACCGACCACAATAATAAGAATAATGCAAAACCAGAAAGAACTACAGCATCACTCCTAAATCTAGTTAAGGCGGGTGGAACTTTGGTATTAAAAGGACGTTCCCCATACCTTTGGGCTTTGGATGTCAAACAGGTAGTTACTAAACGCTTAACACTAAAAGGTATCAACTATGCTCCCTTTTCGCAAGCTATTGAGTTTCTGTATGAGCATAAAGAGGGACTCATCCCTTTTCTAGGCCAACATTTCTCCCTGGTCGATTATGAAAAAGCCTTTCGTTGTAGTGACGATAAAAAAGTTTTTTTAGATCTAAGTGTAGCTTAATCTTTTTTAGGAATGTAGTACTGATTGTTATATACTAGATGGGAATCTTCCACTAGGCAACGAGGCTAAGTTGTTTTCTCAATTTCTTGGTAGACTTTTTGAAACTTATCGTTAGGAACGTGTCCCTTCCCATCCACAGAATATTCTTTTCGAATTCCTTTGATAAAGTACATATCCACATTGCCTTTTCTCTTTGCAGCTATTTTCCCCCTATGTTCACATACGAACAGGTCTTTCGTCACCTCATAGACAGATTGTGAAATATTGATTTCACCAGAGACACTGGAAGATTCCATTCTGGAAGCAGTATTGACCGTATCTCCCCAGACATCGTAGGCAAATTTCATCTCACCTACAACCCCAGCAACCAATGGGCCGGTATGAATACCAAGTCTGAGTTGCCAATAGTCGCTTTGCTGTTCTTGTTTTATTTTCTGCATCCTTGCCATAAAGGATTGAATTTCCATTGCGGCTAAAACACAATCAATGCAATGCGTTTTGTTTTCTAATGGAATTCCTCCTGCTGCCATATAGGAATCACCTATGGTTTTAATTTTTTCCAGGTTATATTTTTTGATAATGGAATCAAAATGAGAAAAGCATCTATCCAATTCAGAAACCAAATCTTGTGGAGATAACTTTTCAGCAATGCTGGTGAAGCCAACAAAATCGGTAAATACCACAGAAACAGATGAATAGAGTTTTGGTTTGGTGTATCCCTGTTCCTTTAATTCCTGTGCAATCTCGGTCGGTAAAATATTCAATAATAGTTTATCTGACTTTTCTTGTTCTTGGATTATTTTTTCCTCACTGCTGTTAGTCTCCTTCCAAAAGAAATATCCAAATACAAAGAATCCAGAGGTCATAAAAGAAAGACAAAAATAACGAGTAATATTTTTTAGCAGTGGGGGAACATAAAGAATATATTGGTATTGGCTATGCCACCAATAAATAAAATTAATCATGAAGAAATCTAATGTTACTGCTAGTACAATTATTTTTATATCCTTTTTGGTAAAAATGAATAAGGGAAAAAGAATATATGGGAATAAAAATAAATGAACAAGAACCTCTCTGCCAACAAGGATAGAAACATAAACAATCGTTAAAACTCCAATTGCTCCTGTAATTAAAATATACCTATTCTTTGCTTTATTGCCCTTTTTGATACGGTAATAGTACAATAAAATCGCAGACGCTATCTGCAATAGAAATAAAACAACGGCAAATAAAGCTAATGCTAATTTACCTCTAAGTAAGTTTTGAC
>JBCCIA010000590.1:0-3015 GCA_039028475.1 Spirochaetota bacterium
GGGCTCTTGTTAGTAAAATAAAACCTAACTTATTCAAAAATGGGAAAGAAAAGTGAAATATAAGGAAAATAATTGCAATAATAGCTAAAAAAGTTTTGTTTAATAGAAAAAAAATAATGATATAAGGAATGGCTCCTATAGCCAAAACGATTGCGATAAAGTTAAAAAGACGTATTGTCTTTTTTTCTCTTGTGTTATCAACAAAATCTGTACCCCATGATAAAAAGGCGTAATCGGTTGTTTGATTTCTCTTTTCTTGCAAGTTAGTTATTCCCTTTTATTAGATAACATTTAATATGTTAGTTATCTTTATCAACAATTTTTAATTTGTAAAGGTCTTTTTTATATGAGGGAAATGTTTTTCGTAAATTAGGAAAAGTTTATGAATTGACTAATTTTATAATTTATAAAACCTAAGTTATGGAGTGGAATATTTAAAAGACTATTAGATATGAAAGGCGAGATGGATAAAAATTTAGGAGTTATATTGATTACTGGAGCCAACGCTGGCATTGGTTTTGCAACATGTAAATTATTATTAGAAAAAAAACTCGCAAATAAAATTATAATAGGTTGTCGTTCTCAAGATAAAGTCAAAAATACAATAGAACAACTGATACAGATTACGCAGAGTTCACAAGAAAGGTTTGGTTCTTTTGTGGCAAACCTAGCTGATATCCAAGAAACCTTAATTGCTGCTGAAACAATATCCGAGCCTATTGATCATTTTATTATGAACGCTGGTGGTGCTGTTTTTAAAGTTGGAGAGTATCTAAATGCAAACGGTGCTACACAACAATTCTCAGCAAACGTATTGGGGCATGCCGCTGTTTTAGAATTATTAATCAAAAGAAATAAACTAAAAAAAGGGGCACGTGTTGCTTATGGGGGTAGTGAAGGTGGAAGAGGTATTAAGTATCTCTCTCCTATTCCTGAATTTACCAAAAAAGATCCTGAGAGTTTGGCAAAGTATATAGATGGTACAGCTTTCAAAAAATGGGATTATGTAAGAGGGTATGCCTATGCTAAAAGTATGGGTGCACTTTATGTGGGAGCTCTTGCGCGGAAATATCCAGATTATTTTTTTGTTACGATAAGTCCTGGTGCTACTTATGGTACTAACGCGGTAAAAGATGGAAATGTCTTTTTGAGATTTTTTATGAAATACTTAGTACCCAAAATAGGAGGTTTGCATTCTCCTGAAGTAGGGGCTTTGCGTTATCTCGATTTTCTTCTTGGAGATAATGCTAGCGTAGAGTTTAAATCTGGCAGGTTTTATGCTTCAGAAAATGGCAGTTTAACTGGAAATTTATCCGATCAAGGTAATATTTTAAATATCTTCAATGATACAATATTGCAGGATGGTGTTTATAATGCGATGCATAGATTCATTGACTTTGAAAAAGAATAATCATCATCCTGCTCTTATAAGATAAACTAATTAAACTTTCTCCCTACTCCAAAAGAAATAGTTGTGGTAGAAAGTTCTGTTGCATGCGAATAACGAGCAAATCGCAATGTCTGGATATCATTAAGATTTCTTGCTGTTGCTGCAAGCCCTTCATTAGAGCCTGGGGAACCGTATTGTTTGCTGTGTAAGCCCTGTTCTACTGCGATATCATAATTCCAAGTATCTGTTTTGAAGCCAAGACCTGCGCTGACATGACGACTCACCACAGGTGTTATGGGACTTATTCCTTCTGGTGCATTGGGATTACTTGTTAGGTTTACTCCAAATCGATAGGCAATCCAGTCTGGTTGATATTCGAGACCGAAGATAAAAACACGTTGATCTCCCATAGCATTGTCTGAAGTGGCTGCTCCTGTAGAAAATCCAAGCACTTCTAACCAGGGGTCTTCTAGGGTAATTCTTGTTCGTTTTTGTGAGGTCGACCAAGCGATATATTTAATTTCCATACCAACTGTGAGTTGTTCGCTATCATAAGCAAGGCGAATGTTATGTGCCTCAGGAAACTTTAACTTTTGAGAAACTCCTGTCTTCCTATAGTATATTGGATTTGGAACATTGACACTTGCTCCGCCATCGGTGTATAAGGATGTTGGAGTGGTGTAGGAATAAGAGAAATTAACCATTTCTGTAATTCGATAGAGGAAACCTAATTTTCCTCCAGCGGCGTATGCGGGATCCCCTTTAATACGTAGACCTACACCGGGCAAGCGAGCATTGGCATTTGGGTCGAGTGAGTGAAATGTTTCCGATTGTAATGTGCCGTATATTGCGTCAATTGCTATTCCTATACTGAGACGTTTGTTTACATTCATAGAAATTCCAGGAGTTAGGTTTACTTTGTAAAAGGCGGCATTTGTATGTTTCCAAGCTATCTCCCAGTCACCAACTGTAGCTATGTTATGCCCAACAGCCTCGGAAATGGAACGACCACTCGGTAAGTTTGCGACTTCTTTATAGGTTCCTCCGCCACCTCCAGGAATATATAAAGCAATACCCCAATGAAAACTAGAACCTAGCCTGCCACCAACTCCAAAATAAGGAAGATGAACTGGAACATACCTATTTGTATCATTCACAAAAGAAGAAGTTAACTCTTCACCAATGAACATACTCTTTAGGCCGTATTTAGCTTGTATATAAGTGTCTCCAAGCTCAAATGTTGTATTTGATATTCCTGACAATAATGCAGGATTGGACTCTAAAACCAATGGGCTTCCATAGGGTGCTAAGCCGCCCATAGCATAAGAACGTGCAGAAAAAGCAGATTGGTATATATAGTTACCTGCGAGCAAATATTTGTGTGGTATGAAAAAAGCACAAATAACAACCAATGTAAGAAAAAAATTTATGAACATTTAAATTTCCCTAATCTTTCTAGTAAAAGAGCTGTCTGGTATAGTAAGCTCAAGAGTAGAATCTTATTTATTTAGTACAAGTAAATTTTATCATAGATCTAATTTAAGCACAATGAGAATTCGTGACAAAAAGTTGAGAATTCGTGACAAAGGCAAAAAAAATACGCAAACTACATGTGTTTTTTTGCA
>JBCCIA010000591.1:0-2998 GCA_039028475.1 Spirochaetota bacterium
CTCGTTAGCAAGAATTTTAGTTTTTAAATGATCAAACCAAGCCTGAAAAAAATCAATGGGATTGGGATATTGCCGCATTAATAGAACCAATCCTTTCGCCTGTTCCCTCTCTTGTTTGAGAAGATACGCTATGGCAAACCCTTCTTTCGATTTGAAATAAGTGAAAATATTGGTCACGGCAACACCGGCGAATTCTGCAATTTCACGCATTCCCGAACGGTAATACCCTTTTTCATAAAAAAGCTTCATACCAGCCTCTAAAAGTTTCTGACGTGCACCTGATTTGTTCACTATAACTCCAGACTTATGGCCTTCTAGGAATTTGTCAAAAACTATAAAAGTACCTTTTTTAGTGATTTTCTAGCGATCGTTAGATTTTTAATTGACCTAGCGATCGTTAGATTTTTATATTGTTCTAGCAGTCGCTAGATAAATTGCTAGAAGAAAGTAGGAGCAAAGGAGAGATTAGAAATGAAAGTATGGGTTTTGCAAAAGCCAAATGGTATACAGTCATTATCTTTAGAAACAGCTGAAAAACCTATTCCAAAATCCGGTGAGGTTTTGGTAAAAATGCAAACAGTGGGATTGAATAGAGGCGAGTTGATGTTCATGGAAGGGCAGTATCCTATACCACCTAAAATACCGTCTCTAATTGGCACAGAAGGTGCTGGTTGCATTGAGAGTATCGGAGCAGACGTAAACAAATTCCAAATAGGACAAGAAGTCTGTATCATTCCAAACTTTCCTATGCAGGAGTATGGGATTCTCAGTGAATATGCCCTTGTTCTAGAATCAGCATTGGTGGAAAAACCCAAAGAAATCTCTTGGACGGAGGCTTCTGCAATCTGGGGAGCCTATTCTACAGCCTATGGAGGGTTAGTTTCGCAAGGTGGACTCAACATATCTAAAAAGCAAACCGTTTTGATTTCGGCAGCAAATTCATCGATTGGACAACCTGCTATAGATATTGCCAAAGCCCATAATGCGACTGTAATCGCTACCTGTCGTTCCACATCACAAAAAGAATTTATCAAACAATACGGTGCCGACTTGGTTGTTGCTACAAGTGAAACTGAAAATTGGCCGCAACAAGTTTTAGAGTTCACCAATGGCAAAGGATTTGATATTGCTTTTGATCCAATCGCAGGACCATTTACCAGCCAATTAACAGAATGTGCCGGACAAAATTCTAAGATTATTATTTATGGAATCCTCTCTTTACAAGATCCCACAATACCCTTTGTGCCAATGACAATGAAAAACATTCTGGTTTCAGGGTTTTTGATAAATCATCTATTCCAGGATCAAAAACGGAAACAAGAAACTGAAGACTACTTGTTACCGAATTTTTCTAAGGGAATTTTTAAACCTCGTATAGCACATGTTTTTGATTTTGAAAAAGTTCCACAAGCATTCAACTATATGAATGAAAGACAACAAGCTGGAAAGATTATTGTCCAGATTTCTAAGGATTCACAAATACCGAGTTAACTGAGAGAAAAATTCAGAAGTAGGTATATAAGTGCAAACGTATTCTTATTATAGCCTGTCTTAAAACATATCTATTCTTATGTAAAAAGCAAGCTGAAAGAGCCTGTAGTTCTGTTTTTTAACAAGCTGTTATACAAATTATTAGCAAAAGGAAAAATTATGACTCAAGTTGCAGTTCACCCCATTACATTTCTTGTATATGTAGGAAGTACTTTTTTAGTTCCCTTGATTGCTTTAGGGACTTACTTGTCCTCAGGTGCATCTTTGCGGAAATCACTAGCAATTTCTTTGTGTACATCCGTATGGGGACTCATTATGTTTTTATTTGCCAGGTATTGGCAATTTGAAATAGGAAACCCAGTAATCGTTTGGCTTTTGGTGTTTATCAATTTGCTTTGGCCTTCGCTGCTGGTGATCGTTTATCGCGATTTTTTTATCGGAGATGGTTTGTCTATGGCATGGCTGACGTTTGTACAGGCAACACGGTATATGGGAGGGTTATTTATATTGGAAAACCTACGTGGGCTAACGGGAATCGAATTTGCATATACCTCAGGATTTGGAGATGTAATTGCTGCTGTGATAGCTACTACTCTATTGCTACAATTGCTAACTGGAGGCTCTCCCAATAAGTTTGTATATCTTTTCTTAATTTGCTTTGGAACATTAGATTTTGTGATTGCCTATAGTCTTAGCTTTCTCAGTAGCCAAGGAATACCTTTCCAAACCTTTGCATTGGGGGAAGGCCATTACATGAGTTTATTTCCATTGGCTCAAATACCATTCTTTTTGGTTCCCTTTGCCATGGCAAATCATATCATGATGTATCTTACCATAAGAAAAACCAATTTGGCTTAATTTATAATACCTTATAGGAGAGTTTATGAAGAAAAACTTAGATACGATTCGTTGTGAGTGTGGCAAGGTAAAGTATACAATAAAAGGGATGCCTTTATTTCGCGCATATTGCCATTGTAGCATTTGTCAAAAGTACAACCAAAAGCCCTATGGTGATATTGTATTGTTTCAAGCAAAAGACATTGAAACTTCTACTGATGCAAAAGTTGATTATGAATCATATAAGTTTCCATGGATATTACATAGAGGCACATGCCGAGCCTGTAGCAAACCTACGATAGAACATTTAAAAGTATTTCCTATACCTAAAATTATCATTGTACCTGCTCATAATATTTCTGAAGAAACTTATCTTGTGAAACCTTCGATTCATATTTTTTATGATACTAGAGTGGAAGATATCAAGGATGGTTTGCCAAAGTACAGCGGATATTTAAAAAGCCAATTTGCTTTCTCTAAGAAGATATTGACTTCACTGATTTGATTCTAATATAAAATGTGCTAGTTTTAGATTTTTCTTATTCTTAAAAAAATTTAAAATTTTCCTACAGGCTAAGCTCTATGGTATCATGGCAAAGAGCTTAGTATTCTTGTTTGTATTCATTGTATGGCTCATTTTTCTTTGCCAATGTGCAACCGTAACAGGAAC
>JBCCIA010000592.1:0-2955 GCA_039028475.1 Spirochaetota bacterium
TCGATACAAGGTGACGAAAATTTAGAGTTCTATTTCTTCTATAGTCAATCCGGTTGAATTTGAAATTATTTTAAATTCAACTTCTGATTGTTTTAAATTTTTTGCTACATCCATAAGTTTTTTATGTTCAGCTATAATAGAAGATTTCAGTCTTGCAATGATAAGCACAATCGGCCATAAAAATTCAAAGAAGGCCAATACGAGTATATCGGTAAAAGAATAATATGATGCAAATAATTGCTTCCACATAGGTGACTCGCTCCTCTGCTGATTATAGAGACCAAAAGCCTAAGATTTTTGGTATATTCTTGCCTTTTAAGGATCGGTAAAGTTTTAACTATCCTAGCCTTTTTCACTGGATCAGCTAACTTTATTTCGTATACTGGTTTATATCATAAAAGGTAAAGGAGATATCCATTGAGCGAAAAAAAAGCCCACTACGCAACCATCGAACGATCCGAGGACAATTACCAAGTGACTTACAACCAAGAAGTAATATTGCAATCCAAACAAGTCCTTCTTGTGCACGAACATTACAGCGGTAAGGATTACCCACCAGTGGTTTATTTTCCCCAATCTGCAATAGATAGTTTGGAAACTTCGCCGACAGAACTTTCTACCAAATGTCCCATAAAAGGGAATGCATCCTATTTGACATACAAAGAAGCGGAAAGTGGAATCTGGACATATGCAGACCCCAAACCTGACTTACAGCAACTCAAAGGATATTATGCGTTTGCCCAGCAAAAGGGGTTTCGTGTTAGTAAAGTTACTGATTAAGTTGTAGTGAAATTGGCTAGGTGGCATCTGTTCTTTCTCGCTTTTTTGTAGTAGCGTTATATCATAGAATAAATTTTAATATATAAATGATATATCCCAGTCTAAAAAGAAGGAAAATAGATCTATGACTACCTTAGAGCTAAAATCAGATATTATCCAGTTAGTAGAAAAACTTGAGGATGAAGCGATTCTTCATGCTATTAGGATCTTACTTCTAAAACAAGACCAAAAGGCTTCAGAATCCACTGAAACAGATTTTTGGGAGGAACTTCCTGAACATGTACAAGAAGGGATTGAAATTGGGCTTGCTGAATCCAATAGAGGAGAAGTTATTCTGCATGAGGAAGTCATGGAGGATGTACGACTTAGATATCTTTCATGAAAGTGAACTGGACTCATAGAGCAAAAAAGAGCTTTCTAAAAATATTGGATTGGCTCACAGAAAATTGGACTAAAAAAGAAGTAGATACTTTTTTCACTGATTTTATACCTTTCGCCCAAAAAAAGGGGGTTCGTGTTACTAAAGTGACTGATTAGGTTGTACCAAAGGGCAATGCTCTCTTGCATAGAGACGCTCCAGGTAAGCTATAAGATTGGGGAACTTGTCTAAAAGCTTTTGCTCTTGTCCCCAATGAAGAGTATAGGCAGAAATGATGTCGGTAACAGAAAATTGATTCGCCACCAAATAGTTTTCACTCTGTAGCCTCTTTTCTAAAGCCTTAGCATGGCGTTGGAAGAGCATAGCATTTTGTGGGATGATGCTTGGAACGTGTTGCCCTTTGGGTAATACAAAATCTAAGGAGTTGATTTCTGTGCTATTTACATAAGGTTCTAATTCGCTCAGGATGAAACTCATCCATTGGTAGTGCAGGTTGCGGTTCCAAGTGCCGGGTTTGGCGATGAGATTTTTTTCAGGAACCAAATCGGCAATGGCTGTGACAATCGCCGCAGACTCAAATAACGGTTTGCCATCGATAAGAACTGCTGGCAGCTTTCCCAAGGGGTGCACCGCTAATAATTCTTGGCTGCCAATAATTTCTACTTTCTTCCCTATCGATTCATAGTCTAGATCTGCCTCCAACAAAGCCCATCGGGCACGATCCGAGCGTGTAGGGGAGAGTTCAAATAATTGGATATGTGCCATCTATTTTTCCTTTTTGTTCTATCAAACAAAAAAATTCTCTAAGGAAGGATATGGCTAAAACTTTTTTGTAGAAGAGCATTATTTTTATCTACAAACCGACCCCGGTCTTTTTTTGTTTGAAATATGTCTAATAGCCTGTCTGAAAACACTACTACAGGCTCTTGCAGCTTACCTTTGGTTAAAGATTATGCTTATTTTCAGACACGCTGTAAGAAAGCTGAACTTAAACGCTGAGAGATGTTTTTAGAGAGTTGATTTGAAAAGGTACGTTTGGCATATTTATTGGTGAGATTATCCTTGTCAAAAGGGGGATTCTACCATCACTTTGAATCTACACAGTCTTTGCTATCTTTTTGTTAAATGTGCTTTGTATAGATACCAGAAGTCCGGAAAGTAAGTTCTGCAAAGATGAATCAAAGAATATACTGCCAAGTTGAAGGAATGAATAAACACTCCTGGGGAACAAACGGATCAATACTTGTTTTCCCCTACTTTTTCTTGACAAAAATGACTTATTATGGTATTGCACTGTGTTATGTCGAGAGCTAGAGAAAGAGAAAATATCGATGCAGCTGCCGAAATTGCCAGAGTTAGAGATACTGAGGCCAAAAGTTTGAACTTGCAACACTGCTTTTTGGACGAACTCCCTGAAGAACTTTTTTCTCTCTCAAAATTAGAAGAATTAAATCTGAGTTACAACTCTATTCAAGACCTTTCTGCTCTTTCTTATTTACCTCGGCTAAGAAGATTGTATCTATTTGGTTGTAGTAAAGTCAAAAAACTTTTTATATGTGAAGAGATGTGGCTAGATTATTCTCTTTATTCACAAAATTCTATTTCCCCAAAAAATATTTTTGGTTTTAAAATGAAAGTCTCACAATTGGAGCATATTACAGATCAAAATTTTGTAAATTTAGTATCGTTAGATTTAAGCTCAAATGGTTTAGTGAACCTCCCCCCATTAAGTAGACACTCAAGTTAACCCTAAAAAAGGAGCTGACAATGAGAAGATACCCAGAAGAATTTAAACA
>JBCCIA010000593.1:0-2941 GCA_039028475.1 Spirochaetota bacterium
CATTTTACACTATTGTGGTAATTGGTATGGCAAGGAATGCGATAATTGATTCTGTTAGAGACATAACAGAATCGGAGTGTCCAGTCACTCCGACCAGTCTATCTTCTGCCTATACTAGGTATATTTGTAAGAGGTGCCTCTATGAAATTACTTAGCAAATTCAGCGATTTTATTGATAAAATCTCTATTCGTTTTTGGGATAGAGATGAGAAAAGGGCTTTATTAAAGCTCGTTTATGAGATATACAATATCGATTGTGAATTCTCTGTAGAAGAAAAGAAAAACTTCGATGAATACATCCAAAAGTTTGAGTTAGAGATCAATGAAGTGATTTTTATGAACTTGGGGGATGCAATTTCTTTTCTTAAAAAAGATGAAAAAAAGCTAATAGTAGCCTATGAGTGGATTGCAGAAGCTATCTATAAAGATGGGATCTTCAATGACAAAGAAGAAAAGTTTGTGCAAAAGCTGCAAAACGAGTATGGCTTGTCAGGAGAAAGAATCCAAGATCATTTAAACCAAGCCAAACAGAAGCTCAGTTAAGGAGAAAGTTTTAGAATATGCGGAGGGATTTCGATAAGTCTCCTTTTGTAAGTTCTTTTGTATTTTCTCTTATACAGTTTATGGCAAGACTTACAAGATCTGCGTAGATTGCCTGTTTGTTTTGCCTTTTGTACTATTTCTTTCCACTTACTCCTATCCTTCTTTAGAGCGATATGGGGTATAAAGTCTGTGATGATTTTTAGCTTCTCTTTCTCACCTTTTTTGTATAGTTTTGTCGCTGGTTTTGTGAAATCTTCCATAAAATCATGCATGGTCATCCATTTGCTTTGGTTTTTCAATGCTGGTGTTGCGAGTAAGCTAAGACAAATCAATAGAGAATAGAAGAAATCTTTCTGATACATAGGATTACTTGTAAATTATTGCCAGGTTCGCTTATATAGCAAGTATTATTTAAGTGAAAATATACTTGACTGAAGTATCTAACGTCAGATGCTTGTACTTCACTTTTATTTTCGAGGAATGATCTTTGGCTAATATAAAATCATCAAAAAAAGATATTAAGAAGTCTGCAAAAAGACGTGAACTAAATGCACAAAAAAAGTCTGCTATTCGAACCTATGCAAAAAATATTCTAAAAGCAGTAAAAGCAGAAAAGAAAGAGGAAGCAAACACCCTTTTTGTTAAATACTCTTCATTGCTAGACAAGGCTGCAAAAATTAGTTTGGTTCATAAGAACAATGCAAGTAGAAATAAGAGCCGTATGGCAAAAAAAATAAATGCTTTGAAATAATTATTCTTTTCCGTTTTGGAAGGAGAGGAGTTTCTGAAACTCCTCGTTTAAATTGTTAATAGAATCCATAATTGCTTGGATCATTTCCCTCTGTTCGTTAGAAATTCCCTCTATACTTTTAGCCTGTTTATCTATTTCTTCAATATTTTCTTTTAGAACCGTATACTTCTCTTTTTGATCTATCATTTGTGAATTGATGCTATCCGTCTTTTGGTTGATAACTTCAATTTCTTGGATGATGGTGTTAAAAGTTTTTCCACCTTCTTTAATATTTTCTTTGCCATGTGTAATGTCTGTATTTGTTGATTTTACTAAGGTTCGAATGTCTTTGGTACTTTGATTTGATTTATCAGCTAATTTTGAAATTTCTCTTGCTACAACGGAAAAGCCAAGTCCTGCGTTTCCTGCTTTCGCTGATTCAATGGAGGCATTGAGGGAAAGTAGGTTTGTTTGATCCGCAATACTATCTATAATTTCAATTATACTGAGCATCTTCTTAGAGCTGTCTTCGATGTTGGCAATGGAACGGTTCATGATATCTATATAATTGCTGCCTTCATGGGCTATTTCTGTGGTTCGATTCGCAATTTCTAAACTCTCTTTGATGGCATGCAAAACTGTTAGATTTGATTCTAAGACCTTTTCGGCTAGATCAGTTAAGAAGGATAGGCTTGTTACTTGGATTCTACTACTGGCGACAACTTGATCGGAGGTCGTTAAAACTTCTTTGATATATCCCGTAACTTCTGCGACTGTTTCAGCTAACTTTTCCGTTGCATCCTTAGCTCGGTTTTCGATTTCCACTTTTTCTGTAATATCAATAGAGAAACCAAGAATATTATTGCACTGACCATTTGCTTCGACTATAGGTAGTTTAAAGGTCTGTAACCAAGTATTTTCCCCCGTTTTGCTTGTGTATTTCGTACGTGGCATCACTAAGGGTTTGCGCGAATCCATAATTTTTTTGTCTTGTGCGTGAATATTTTTGACTTGTTCAGGGTTTTTGATAAAATCATAATCTGTTTTGCCAATAATCTCATCCATACTTTTAGCACCAAAGTTATTCGCGATTTTTTGGTTTGCAAGTACAAACACTCCTTGGCGATTTCTAACAAAAAAAATGTGTGGGAGTTGCCAGAAAATAAACTTCAATAAACGGTTTTCTTCTTCCAATTTTGTTAAATCTTGTGTATCTTTATGAAAAATGGAAGGTAATCTCATTGTTTGACTCAATTTTCTGCATTAAATGCGGATAGCTTAATGTTTTTGAAAAGCCGTCAAGAGTTCAATAAAAAATCGGATTATATTAAGATTGCAATATAAAAAAGAGTCGACATAATTGGGGGTTCAAATCCAATGTAAGCATTCGGGGCGATTAGCTCAGCTGGGAGAGCGGGTGCCTTACAAGCACTAGGTCGGCAGTTCGATCCTGTCATCGCCCACCATTCTAAGCAAACATGAACATGCCACAATCCCTCTCTCGGGGCACGAATCTTATGGTATCCATCTCTGGTATTCGTGGGATTATCCCTTCTGGCTTAGATTTAGACAATTTCCCACTCTTTTTGCGCGCATTTTCACAAGCAATATCAGGAAAAACTGTTGTTCTTGGAAGAGACTCGCGTCCAAGCGGTGAGTATTTAGAGC
>JBCCIA010000594.1:0-2929 GCA_039028475.1 Spirochaetota bacterium
GTCTGGCAATTATTTTGTCTATGGTTAAAATTGTAGATCAACACTATTGATATACTTTAGATCGGAAAGGTTGAGAACCAAATCATATACTTCGTCTTTGAATAAGTCTTGCAAGTTTCTTGAAATGGTATAGGCATTTTGGTGGTTAAATTTACCAGAAAATGTAACGATTTGGATGGAAGTACTCTTTACTTCTCGCATCTCAACTTCAATATAGAGTGATTCATAATTTAATCTATACATAATTGTTCTACATTCCCTGCTCTGTTATATGTAAGACCCCCCCGATTATCTTACAATATATTTTTTTTTTTTGACTCTTTTTTCCCTATTTTCATAGTAACCCCGCCAAACAATCCTAATACGACCGCGATTTTTTGGAATACTGCCCTCATAGTCCAAATAAGCACTTCGATGCAACGGTTTGGCATAACAAGGAAAGGTCTTTCCCTCGCGTAGTAAGGACCAGGACCGTGTGTCTATTTCATAAGTCCATAAACCATGAGAAAGATCATCCGATACTTGCAAAAACAGGTCTAGGTGTGCCTTATCTTTTTCTGGCTTGTGCAAAGAGATAGTAGCCCGGTATTTCAACTGATATTCTCTAAGCGAACCACAACGGAACTTTTTTTAGCAATGGTTAACGCATCAATTTCTTTGATTGCTTTACGCAATTTGTTTTCCTGCACCGCATGGGTAATCACAATAAGTTCGACTGGCTCTTCATCAACTTCAGATTGGCGGAAAGAAGCGATAGATACCTGGTTTTTCCCTAAGATTTGGGTAATTTCACCTAATACACCCGGCTTATCTACTGTATTGAAACGGATATAAAAACGCTCAGAACTTTCTCCAATGGGCAATAGTTTCGCCTCTTGGGAATAGTTTGTCTCTACAATGGCAGAATCTCGCCCTATACGAGTATTGTAAAAAACAACATCAGATAGCACGGCATTTGCTGTTGGCAGAGAGCCTGCTCCATTTCCTACCAACATCGCAGGCCCCGAATAAGATGTTTGTAGAAAAATAGCATTGACTTCGTTCATTACACCTGCAATAGGATGGTTCAAAGGTACCATAGTGGGGTGTACCCTAGCTTCGATAGTCTCGCCGTCAAATTTGTATACGCCTAGTAATTTAATACGATAGCCAAGCTCTTTGGCCACACGGATTTCTGTTTTAGAGATCTTCGCAATACCCTCGATATAGATTTCGCGAGTTGGTATGCATTTACCTGATGCAAGTCCGCCGAGGATAGAAAGTTTATGTCCTGCATCAATGCCCTCTACATCGAAGGTAGGGTCTTGTTCGGCAAAACCAAGCTCTTGCGCTTGTTGCAAGGCTGTCGCATAATCCAAACCTTCCTCTTCCATTTTCGTTAAGATATAGTTCGTTGTACCATTGAGAATTCCATAGATTGCCTGGTATGAATTTGTTACAAAGCCTGTTTTCATAGAACGGATAATTGGAATAGTTCCTCCTACCGCAGCTTCATAACCTATCTCTGTATTGTTTTGTTTGGCAAGTGCAAACAATTCTGCACCTTTTTCGGAAATCAATGCTTTATTGGCTGTTACCACAATTTTACCGGCTTGTAATGCCTTTGCGGCGACCTCATAAGCTGTTGTAATACCACCAATGAGTTCTATAATAGTTGTAATTTCAGGGTTCGTAAGCACCTCTTGGTAAGAATCGGTCACTTTTATTGTCGTATTGGAAAGAAGAGCCTTCGTTTTATCTATATCTAAATCACAAATGGTATGCAAGTTGAGCTGCAAACCACTGCGCTTTGCAATTTCTTTAGCATTTTCTTGTAATATACGGATCACACCAGAACCTATTGTTCCAGCGCCAATTAGGCCTAGGTTTATCTTTTTCATATCTTAAGACAGTATTGTAGAATGCAAATATGCCTTCATTCTTTTTTTTCTGTTGCAGAGCTGTTTTTTGGTAGCGAAAGGAGTGGAAACTTCTCTCTTTTGTAGAGGAGTAGCCCCAGAGTAGCAGAGAACTGGGGCTTTTTCGTAGGAAAGGATTATGCCGACTCTAAGGCCTCTCCACCTTGTAAAAACGCCTCTTTTACTTCCCCAAAAAGCTCCGCAGGTATAGCAATACCCTTCTTTGTCGGCTTCAGCTCTTCTGATTCTGGATCTGTGTACCAAACCCTCAGGTTGAGTAGTTTTTTTCCGCGAAATTCACTGACCTCTACGCGAATTACCTCACCACGGCCTTTCTCTATATCGCGGCTAAACGATTCACTCATCAATATGTCTCCACAAACAGTTGTTTTTTATCCTTTAACTCGCGTTCGTATTCTTTGTATTCGCCAGCGACTCCCATAATATCCTGTAGTCCTTCGATGACCCCCTTTTCCATCCCCTTAGGACCACCACAAATATATACTTTACCATTTGTCTCTAATGCAGGTTTGATCTTATCTGCCAATTCACGCACCCTATGGACAATATACATCTTTCCGCCATCGAAAGAGTTTTTTTGCTCACGGCTTACTGCTGTGATAAAATGAAAGTTGCTATACTTGGCTGCCAACTCCTCGAACTCGCTCCGAAGTACGATCTCATCGGAATAAGGAGCTCCGTAGATAACCCCACCTATTAGTACTGGCCCGCGCTCCAGTACTGGAGGCAGCATTAGAGCCTCATCCTAACACTCACAATACTTTAGCATTGGAGTTGCTTGCACAGCCCTATGTTAGAGTGTTTGTCCTCGTCAGTAGCTAGCACCCGAACCTACAAGCGACGCGGTAGCAGCCGCCGATTGATGGCAGCCCAGAGAAAGTAGCAAGGTGATACTAGGATCATCTTTGTGGTTCTGAGATACGTTGAGGATAGACAAGAAAAGCAGGCGTAAGTTGAGGTAACTAAGCTCACCACGGCCCTTCGACGTTGACGGCGCCGATGCAACGCAA
>JBCCIA010000595.1:0-2880 GCA_039028475.1 Spirochaetota bacterium
GCATGGTATTGAAATACCATGCGACAGAGAATTTCTAACTAGGTGTACCAACATTCTGCGAATTTTTAGAGTATACTTTGCAACTGTTTCTTTGCTTGCTGTATTTTCAAATTGTAGCTTTACCTGTTTGCCCAAATTTTTTGTTTCTTTGTCAATAATTCCCTTCAATACTTTTTCTGTTCCACTGGTACTGTCTTCTGATTTTAAGGCTTGCTTCATATTGAGAATTTTATCCAATAAAGAACTGCCGTCTTTGAGTTCCTCTATCATCGCCTCTATATCGGGTAGGAGTTCTTGGCAAGATTGGCCCAATTGTTTAGCAAATTTTTCTTCTAATTCATGGGCCAATTCGGCAATTGCGTCTAAATTGAGAGCTTTGGCGTTTCCTTTTAGAGTATGCATATCTTGTACACATCTTTTACTTTCAGCAGCGTTCAATATATCATTGCTAATTAAGGTTTGTTTGATTTCTGCTAAGATTTCATTTGCCTCTTTGACAAAGTCAGTAAAAATTTCTGTATCCAGACTTAGAATTTGGTAAAGCTTTTCCAATTTTCTTGCATGCTTTTTGGTATTTTCTTCTAAACGTTGTTCCAACAGGTATTCATGGGTTCTATCATGCACTACTGCCATTAGTTTGTCTATGTCGTCTACTTCTTGGTTGCCTTTCCCGTATATACGCGAAAAGGTTATTTTGAGTCGTTTTGTATCACAGTTGCCAGTATTTGGATCGGTGATTTGGTAATTGAGATCCTGTAAGGGATTGAGACGACGGATCATACTTTTGGTTATATAGGGGCTGGTAAATAATACATCAAAGTATTCATCTATCTTTTCCTGCAAGCCCAAAGAATAGAAGAGAGAGCTAAACTGGTTATTAGCGATATCGTTACGTCCAAGAATTGAAATGGTTTTTTCAGAAAATTCGGGATTGATTTTGCCATCTCTATTGATCGTCAGAATACCTTGAGCTACATTGTGCATGATGTCATCTATCTCTTTTTTTCTTGCCTTGATCTCTTCCAAATTTGTTTCTTGGCGGCGTTGTAAAAAATCTTTTTCTTTATCCGCTTCAACATATGCCTCATTGACATCATCGATAAACTTTTGCACTGTTTCTGGGGCAAGATTTTCTGTCTTACCCCTAAGAATTTTTTTTATTTGTCGTTTGAGTAGTCTGTGTAGTTCTGCCATTATTCTGTCATTGTGGTTAAAGTCATTGTTTGGTTGTGCAATTGGCATTGGATGAATTCATTTGTTGGTGCCAATTCCCCATAGGAATAATAACCAGTGAGCGAGAATTTGTCTCCTAAGGTGTCTTTTACCGCTTCTACTTCTTCTTCGACCAACTTTGTCATAACTAGACGTCTACCAACACAGCTTACAGCCATTGCCAAACCTACCGATGAATCACTTAAATTTGCACTTTGAGCAGCTTTTTCCGCAGCTTCTACTAGGCCTTCAATCTGTGCTTTCATTAAAAAGACTGTTTTTCCTTCTGGAACATCCCCAGCAAATGTAAGACTCTGTGTCTCTTCATCTATTGCTAGTAGAGTCCTTACGAGTGGTTCATCTCCTTCTTGCAACTCCACTGATATAGGGAATCGTAAGCCACTGGAAGGTAAATCTTTTGCATTTTCTTCGCCTAAATATTTCTTATAGAGTGCTAGAGCTGGTTCACCGTCAATTTCAAATACAACATTGTCTTTGGATTTAGTGACTTTTCGTTTGATACCAAAGTCTTCCCAACCATGGACACAACCGTGTTTTACCTGGATATCACCATAGATTCCTAAAGCTCCTACTGTTCCTGAGTTTGCGGCATGATCTGCTATAATCCAAGTTTTTTTGAAGTCATAGCCATCACCAGCAAGTCCTCCGGTAATTGAGATGGACTCAGGTAACATAGAATTTGCTCCTTTTGCCAATTCACTACCGTTAACCCCCAAACCTTCAGATATAATTAAAACATGCTTTAGTCCATCTTTCTCAGCTAGTTGTTTTACCAAATCAACTCCTGCTTGGAAAGAGTCTTTTACATCTTTTACTTCACAGGATACTAACTGGGTATTTGATTTTTCTAAATGAACAGCTGTCGCGGTTATGCACTCGTCTAAAACTTCTGTATCGATAATATTTCCAGATGTAGAACAACCCAAAATGTGTGCTTCTGGAAACTTATTTTTCAATTCATCGTAGCGTGCACTCTCAGAAATAAGCTGTGAATCTCCAAATACTAATACAAAATTTGCCTTTGTTCCGTCTAAACTTCCACTATAGTTTTCCCAACCGGATGTTCCGGTCCATTGCAATTGTTCTACTTTCATATGGATCCTTATACAATATTTTACGGATAGTAGACAGATGTGAGTTGCTAATACCCGATTTATCCTGCGTCATTGTACATGATTCTAATTTTCTGGAAAGAAATTTCTTGACTTTTCTTGTGTTTTTCCGAAAAAAATTATTTACTATATTAGAAAATTATTTTAGTCTTTGGTAGGCATTTTTTGAGTTTTTTTACTTTCTGCAATGATAAGCCCCGGCTACTTAAACCAAGGTACTTTAATTGTTTCAATTGGCAAATAGATTCGGGTAGTCGTAGCGGGCGTGCTCTCGGACCTACAGGATAGTAGCCTAGATCAAGCTGTTCTAATTTTTTTAAAGAAGCAATTTTTTCGGGTATATCGTAAGTACGGCAATCGAATAAATTTAGGTAACGCAAGTTTTTAAGCCTTTGGATTTCTTTAGGTAATTTTTTGATAAAACAACCACCCAAATCAATTCTCTCTAATTTTGTTAGTGAAAATAATACTTTTGGAAACTTTGCAAAGCTGCTACCAACGGCGACTCCCTCAGCATATTGGTTGCTTAGGTTGA
>JBCCIA010000596.1:0-2879 GCA_039028475.1 Spirochaetota bacterium
AAGACTGTCAAAAGACTATGAAGTAAAAACGCAAAATAGTGAATCGTTTATTTATATGGCTATGATCTCTATCATGGCAAAAAGGTTAGTAAAAAGTCAAACGAAACTATGCAAAACTTAGCTTTTCAGACACCCTCTAAGGAAATTGTTCCTTCAAGTGAACCAGTCAATCGCATTAAACCGGCGACTCCAAAGGCTAACACAATTATTATATTGAGTAAGGTAGTAAGGAATCTTGCCCACTCTTGCCTTGCTAGCAAAAAAAAGAATAAGATGAGAAGTAGTAAATAAACTTTTTTATGAGATTCATAGACTAGTAAGATAGAATCTATGATATAGATCCATCCTAATGTATTGATCCAAAGAGACACTCGCTGACGATTTTTCATTTTTCCCATATAAAAATAGAGTCGTTTAAAAGGATCTTTTTTATTGTTTATTTTTTAAATCTAATTTGGGTTGTGCTTTCTGTTTTGGGTATTTCGATACAAAATTGATTGCGTACACAATAAATTTCACTCAATGTCCCAGATTATTCTGATTTTGAAATAGAGAAATTTTGTCGGTCGAGTAGCTGGAATAAGATTCTCTTTCCAGTTTCAGGCTTAATTCAGCATACCGAGACCCAATCTTCCAATCCCTCGTCCTCTGAGGATTGGAAGGTAGAAAACTTTAATTTACCTCACAGAACCAAACTCCAACGGGCCAAAGGTAAATGTGGGTTCAAGACCAGGGAAACCCCAATACGGTGTTAGTTCAGAAGAAGGCACTACATTGTAGAAGTCTGGATTTCGTTTGGAAGGTCCGGCAATGGTTTTTTCTTTTACCATAGAGATATATTGATCTAGACCAGCTTCTAAGGTGTTCCCATTCAGTATAACCTCCATACCCGTCTTCTCCGCATAGTCTTTCACTCCAGGAATGGCGGAATGCGTAGGAGAATAACAATCTGGAGAAACCCCATTTTCGCTGCTAACTAGTAGACCTTCGTCGGTATGGACAACAAGCGAGTGGTTACCTTCGGTATGTCCTTGGCTTGTTACCAGAGCGACACCATCACCAAGGATGACATCTGAATCGAGAAGGATGACTTTCTCCATTGGCACACCGTCTAAACCATTGGGGCAATACCAATCTTGTTGCGGTGGAAGTAGGGCATGTGCTGATTCCCATTCCTGACGCATAACCAATAATTTCGCATTGGGAAAGTAACCTGGTTTACTCTTACTACCGAGCCATTTGCGAATGTCTTGTGTGTGCAGGTGGTCATAGGAGATAAAATCTATTTCTTCTGGTTTGATACCAACAGCTTTTAAAGCATCTTCTACAGTGGAAATTACCGGTGCTAAAAAAGAATTTAAATAGGAACTGAAAGGGCCAGCCATAGTCGAGAGTCTTTTGAAAAAAGGAGTTTCTACATTATTATAAATATCAGAAGGAGAAAATAGCAGTGTTTTCAGCCCACTGTCCGATTGGTAACGGACAATAAATAAGCGATTGAGAATGTGCATATAAGGAGTGATAACTGTACTAGCGTTCAATAAGCCATATTTTGTGGGATAGGGAACTCGAACCAAGTCAACCGTTTTGTAGTATTTGACGGATTTAGAATTTGAAAGTAATTCTTCGCGAAAGTTGAGACTCGCACGTCGTACGTTTTCTAAACGCGATTGTGGACTGGCATCGGCTCGTGTGCCTTGGAAGTGGGATACATTTTTGATTGCATGTTCTTCTAAAATTTGTGATGTGGTTTCCGTTTTCATAGTTTTTTGCCTCTTTGTATTACATTGTTACTGTAACAGTGTTACTTTAAAAAACAAGTCTTTTTTATATTTTTTCCTAAAAAAACTAGAGATTATCTAAGACTAGTTTTACAATCTCTTCTCGCAAGACAAGGGGGTTTTTGTGCATATAGGTAAGAATACTGTTATTGTAACCGGCCACAAAGCCGTGTACATGGCACCAGAGATGCACGAGTTTGTTCTGCATGCGTTCTTCTGCTATATCCTGTCTATCTTGGTAAATCTCCTGCACAACTTCTGCAAAGCTATAGGTGACTTGCAGCGCAGTGTCTAATTCGCGTTTGGCAATTGATTCCATGGGAGTTCCAACATAATCGCTGAATTTTGGCACATGTAGGGTAAACATGAGAGCGTAAAAGTCTACGTTCTCGGTTCCAAAATCAATATAGGCTCGTAGCATGGCCTCTAGCTTTTTTTTAGGTTGTTTTTCGGAAAGGCGAGCTGCTGCAATTTTGCCATTGAGCGATTCAAACCCCTTGATTAAGATTTCTAGGTAGATTTCGTCTTTGTTTTGGTAGTAGTTGTAAATGGTTTTGGCAGCAATGCCGAGTCTCGTTGCGAGCTTCCGCATACTAAACTCTTCCATACCTTTTTGAGAGATTAGATCTAAGGCTTCCGTGATGATTTTTTCTTTAACAGCGTGGATCTCTTCTACATTGCGTGGTTTTTTCGGCATTTCACAATCCTTCCAGATTCATTATCAGAGTAACAGTGTTTCCCTAAAAAGCAAGTGAAATTCTCTTTATCCATCTTGAAAAATGGAATAGACAGCCGAAAGAGTAGGAGTAAGAAGTACTAAGTTTCGCTACTGCAACTGTGCTCCTACAAAAAAGTAGTTCTAAGTTCCATTAGGGAGAATAAGAATTGTTATGAAAAAGTCATCATATACAAATATATTTAAAAAGGAATCGTCTAATAGTAGTAAACAATTGTCAGTTTCTTTACGACTACTCTAGGTATCTCATGCCTGCTTGTACTCGTTAAAACGAATATTGTAAGAAACAGTATGATGAAACATATAAGAGGCTGTCTTCAAACAAAACTACAAGCTCTTGCAGCTTGCCTTTTACATAAGAA
>JBCCIA010000597.1:0-2865 GCA_039028475.1 Spirochaetota bacterium
TCTATTAGATTTTTCATTCCCCACCCTTTACCTCCGCTTATCCCAAAGCAACCCAATAATAAAGAAGCAATCATTCCTAGAAGCCCTAAAATGATGATTAAAGGCTTTCTTAAATACTTGGAGAAAAATATCTTAAGTTCATAGGTCATCCTATTTTACACTTATAGACAATCATTATAACAGGAGATTATTATTGCAATTTTCTTATAGCATGATTCTCTCAGAAGGTTTAAAATTTATATGAGGCATATGGAACTACAGTTATTTTATAAGCCTTCTCTATCGCTATATTTTCTGATTGATTTGTAAAAGAGTCAAAGGTATACTAGTTTCATTTGGTATTGTGAAATGATTCTTATTGGTGATGTACATGGTTGTTACAAAACTCTGCGGGCTCTTATTAAAAAATGTCCTGTAGAGCAGGTTTGTTTTGTCGGAGATCTCATTGATAAGGGGCCCGCGAGTGATAAGGTCGTTGAATTTGTGAGAAAGGAAGGCTATATCTCTGTTCGCGGCAACCATGAACAAATGCTTCTGGAGTTTCTGCAAAAGAAAAGGCTATCGTGGCCGACGGGAGAAGTAACCCTAGAGAGCTATGGTTATTTTGATTCTAAGAAAAGTTTTGGCAAAGACTATGCATTGCAACAGCTCGAAGACAATCCAGACATCCAATGGTTAGTAGAGTTGCCGTTGTACATAGAGTTTCCTTGTTTGCAAAATGCAAAAGGTCGTTCGCTGCTTGTATCTCATAGCAGTGCCCATAAAGTATGGCGTTACAAAGATAAAGTTCTTAGCAATGAGGTCTATAAATATACATTTGAGACGGATATAATTTGGGAACGTCCGCGGGTTATAGATGATATCCCCCGTATTTATAATGTATTTGGCCATAGTCCCGTTGCTGCTGCTATTGTAAGTGAACACTATGCAAATTTGGATAGTGGTTGTTATTTGGGAAATCGTAGAGAGTTTGGTTTTGGAGTTTTGAGTGCCTTGCGTTTTCCCGAAATGGAAGTTTATACCCAGGAATGCATTGATTGAGTGATTTTGACCAACATTTCTTTTATTTAATTTTTGGGGATACAAACCACAGTTAGTTTTAAACCTTCAGATGCGGTATCTGTGGAAATATGACTTGAATTTGGTAATCGGCTTTTCAAGCTCAAGACCTACTGCAAAAAACGCCGTAAGAAGTATCACAAGCTGTTGCATACACAGATCAAGTATTTGCGTGCACAGTTAGAGTAGATTTTTTCCCTATCTCTTTATTTCACTGTGATATGCGTGTTGCGGTGGAATAGGGAGGTAGGATGGAACTATTTTACCCTTGCAAAAATACGTTTTAGCTTCTGCTCTGGGATTTCAGTGATTTCTGCAATAGCAGCTAATTCATAGCCTTTTCGCTTCATTTTCAGCGCTATTTGTAAACCTTTTCTGCGACTTTGTCGTCTTTTGGCTCGTATCTCTATTTTTTTGACTTCTTCAATCGTAATCAATCCCATTTCTTGTGCAATTTCTTGGACTCTTTCTTCGATGGCTGTCATATCCACTCCTAAACGTTTGGCAATTTTTAGCAGTCTATTGCGGTACAAAAGCATTGCATACTTCAAATCCCGCTTCTTTACTATGGACTCATGTAAGTAACTGTCGAGCTGTTTTTTTTCTTGGAACAAGCGAATTTTTTCCACTTCTCCCTGTTTGTCTGCGGGCAATTCTGAGATGACCACTACATATAGTGGTGCTAATAGTTTAGTATCCAATGTTTTGTAGATTCCCTGTTTTACCTTGGTCATTTGGCATTTTTTAAATAGCGGTTTAGGCGTAACGGAACAGAAGATAATAAAACGTAACCTTCCAGCTTTTTTAGGATTGCGTACGAGAAAATTTGCAAGATAAGCATGTATTTTGTAAATGTCTTCTTGGCGAAACCTGTCCCCTTCTGATTTGAATTCCATTAGATTGTATTTGGCAAATATTTTCAAGTAGACCATTGTAGAATTGATCGGGACATCTTTTGCCTCTAAATAGAAGTCTACCCGCTTTGGGTCGCCGGGGATCTCATATTCAATTTCCAAGTGGTATTGGTATAAGATTTCTTTGAACACCTCTTTGAAAATCTCATCAAATAGTTTTGTGTAGTGCATCTACCTGTACAGGTCAAAAATTTGTTACACAGAACTCTTTTTTTCTCTGCGAGTTTAGTTTTTTTACTGAAACTACGCTCTACCGCTAATTTATTTTTTTCTCAAGCAGTCTGTGAAAAAAACTGTAAATTTCCTTGACAAAGCTTTTTTAGAGCACCAACCTAAACACCTGCTTATGAGAGACACAAAGGTATACAATGAACTATTAGAACCGACTCCTGCACAGGATCTTGGTGCAATGCTATTTAAGATTACGGAAGGACAGATTGTTTTTCAGGATGAAGCTGGTAATTTTGTAATTACAACGATTTCGGCAGAAAAGGAATACAACGAGCAGCATTTCGAGCTTTTGCCAGAAATGGCTCCATACCAGCTCATTGAAGGGAGGATGGTTTATATGGCAGCACCTAATTATATCCACCAGAAAGTCTCAGGCAATTTGCATTATTATATCAAAGATTTCTTAATGAAACATCCTATTGGAGAGGTCGTAGCAGCTCCTTTGGATGTTCGCTTCGATGAGAAAAATGTGGTACAGCCTGATATTCTTTTTGTCTCTATCCGTAGAACGAGTATCATCGAAAAAAAGATCAAAGGAGCACCTGATTTTATCATTGAGATCCTTTCCCCAAGTAATGCTAGCTATGATAAGAAACACAAACTTAGTCTTTACGGTCGTTTTATGGTGCAGGAATATTTGATTGTTCATACAGAAGAAGAA
>JBCCIA010000598.1:0-2831 GCA_039028475.1 Spirochaetota bacterium
ATCGGGGGGAAAATTATGTAAAGTATTAAATTTTGTTTTCGTTAATTAATCCTAGAATTTAAAACGCATTTTTATGTCTTGCATAGCTAAAGGTACTTAGTATTATTCCGAAAAATAAAGTAGCTTAAGGGTTGGTTACATTAGTTGGAAGTCGTCTCAATAAACCATATCGCAAAAGATTTTTTTCGTTCGGAAGATCTGGAGCGCGCTGAATTTTATTTTCTCAAGAGTTTGGAAATACAAGAAACTCCTGAGACTTTATTTTTTCTTGGTTTGTTGGCCAACCAGAAAAAGCGTCCATTTTTGGCATTGAATTACTTCCGCCGTTCTGTAATGACCAATCCCGACTATGGTAACCCTTACAATGAAATAGGTGTGATTCTTCTTCGTCAGGGACAGTACCGAGAATCTATGTTCTGGTTAAAGAAATCTTTGCAATGCAGGAAACACGACGCCCCACATGTACCACTGTACAATTTGGCTGCTCTCTACAAAATTTGGAATCGTCCCGAACGTTCCCTGCAATACCTCTATCGTGCACTCCATGTTGCGCCTGAATTTACACAAGCAATACAGCTGCGTGATGAAATACTAGCTATTTACTCGTAGGGTTACGGTATTTTTCGGGAACCAAAACTGTGAGTGTTTTTGCAAATGTTTGTATAGGTCTGTAAATTTCTCGCCAGACTAGCACCACTTCTTGTTCTCTCTCTTGCATATACTTTGCCAAAAAAGATAAGACTTTACGCGTACACCCATAGCGGATAAATGTATCACCTTGTCGCATACAAAAAATTTTTCCGCTAGCATCTGTAAAAAAAAGCAAATCTTGCAAAGTGATGGTTTTTCCTGCATCACTGTGGAATAGCAGTTCAGATGCTTTCTCGTGGTAGTCGTCTAAGAACAGTGGAAACCCTTCGCAGTGCAGGAAGCCTTCTTCGGAAAACTTACCGTATTGGTTGGTAATATAGAGGCCATCGGAATCCTCATGCAGGTTCTCTTTGAAGAAAGAAAGAACTTTTTCTAAGGTAATTTTGTCGCCACGAAAGATCCATTCATTGCTTTGGTTGATGCGAATCTCACTATCGTAACGTCTTACTTGCTTACTATCTGTCACACTGCCTCCTATAACCAAAGCAAAGAAGATTCAAAGAAAGGAAAGTGATAAACCACAAGAAGGAGTTTTTTCTTTTAAAAATACATTTTTCTCTTGAATAAAACTGATATATGGAAATAATTATTTAAGGAGCACCTTACCTCTCCTAAAGAACAACCGAATGGAAGAATCTGAAGCTTTTAGACAAAACAGGGAAAATATATTAAAGATTGGCTTTTGTAGCCTCGATGAAATCGAAGAGAAAGTCAAAGCCTTCCGCGTTATGAATCAAAACGCAGCAAAGAAGCGTTATCTAATCACACGTGAGCATATCCGCGATTCTTCTGGAAAATTGGTTCTTCCCAAAGCAGCAGAGATAGATATATCCGCTGCAAAACTATTGCGTAGGAATTTTAAAGGCAATACGACATTTAAAACCTTTCAGCCAGATGAAGGGATTGTCATCATTTCTGATATGGCCTCTATGGAGGGCGTTTCTTTGACAATGGATATTGTTACCCAAATCATGAACTTGGGGGGAGGGGCTTACGAAGGTTTTATTGATAGGGTAGATAGTTTTACCGACTTTATCCAACATTTGAAAAAGGCATTATTCCCCAAGTTGATCATCATTGGTTATATCCCTAAAGAACGTATCCAAAGTGAGCTTATCAACTTTGTTCGAGTAAAACGGATTGATAATTATTTGCGAACTTTAGAAATTACGCATAGCACACAGAAACCGCAAAAATACTTTCCAAAAATCAAAGAGATTGCGATTTCTCATGATGACCCTAAAAGTTGGGGACGCTTTGTTTTAGAAATTATCCGCGAGTATACCAAACCATATCTAATCGAACAAATCTAATAGCTATTCTCTAATATAAGAGCTTGTCTTACAACAAAACTACAGGCTTTTGTAGGAATTCCTTTGGTTGAAGAATATGCTTATTTTCAGACGCGCTCGAAAAGGCGAGATGGGAACCCGCCTTCGTTGTATTTAGGTAAAAAATCCTCTCTCTAGATCTTTTTTATTTTCTGGGCTCAATTGCAAAGAGTCAGCTATCTGGTTGAGAAAGTCCAATTCTTTCTGGTTGAGATACCTATCCCCGGCTGAAGCAGCGAAGCATACCAATTCGTAGCATAAGGATTCTTTCCCTTCTGCGATAAATGTGCTGAGAATTTTATCTAAGTCTAGCGGATCACGTAAAACCTCGCTCGCCTTAGCGGAAAACTCCTCTAAAGTGTATTTACGTTGCAAGGGTGCAAAAATATCTATGCTGTACAGGTCTTCGATACGCTCGACCAACCAAGCTTTTTCGTCATAATTGAGCACTTGATCCGAATGCAAGGCTCGGAAATACAAACTAACATACAGACGAATCTTAAACTCTTCTTGGATATCCTCTTGCGCCTTTTGCATAAATTGGAAAAAACTTCTACTATTCGGGCTTGCGGGAGTTTGTTGTTGGGACATAAATTGCTAGTTTCTCCTTTTGCGTATCGCGGCTAAGTATAGCTATGTTTGAAAATAATGCAATAATTTATTGATTTGTCTTCAAAAAAACTTAGGATGGAAAGGGATACCTAAGCAAAATAGCCTTTAGAATAGCGAGGTATGGCTTATTTTAACATATTCTACAAATAAATACATTGACTGTAGATTGAGATCGAGTATCCTGCAAGGTGTCATACCAAGGCTATTTGTATTGGCCAAAAAATACCGGAAGTTAGC
>JBCCIA010000599.1:0-2825 GCA_039028475.1 Spirochaetota bacterium
ATTACAGAACAGGTCTATACAGGGAAAAAAAGCAAAGTATTTCGGGGACAAAA
Organism: Spirochaetota bacterium; assembly: GCA_039028475.1. Classification (GTDB taxonomy): domain Bacteria; phylum Spirochaetota; class Leptospiria; order Leptospirales; family Leptospiraceae; genus JBCCIA01. The sequence goes on from JBCCIA010000599.1 coordinate 54, forward strand.
AGAAAACGCAAAAGTAATTATCAAAACTTTAGTAAATCCCTATACTGATACTGCAGGAAACCAGCGTCTCAAGCGAGAGTTTGGATTGCAGAAAAAGCTCGATTTGGCTGGAGTTGTAAAAGCTCTTGCCATGGTGCAATACGAAAATTCTCATGCCTTGGTTTTTGAAGACATTGGAGGTGAGTCTCTCGATAAAATTTTCCAAAATAACAAAGTAAAACTAGAAAGTTTTCTAGATATCGCTATTCGTTGCGCAGAAATTCTGAGAGAAGTACACAATTCACAGATAATCCATAAGGATATCAAACCACATAATTTTATTTACAACTCCTCCACCAAAACACTCAAGCTGACAGATTTTGGCAGTGCCAGTATATTTTCAAAGGAGAAACCGAGTATATTAATGGAGAAGCTAGAAGGAACTCTTGCCTATATTTCTCCAGAACAAACAGGTCGTATGAATCGCAGTGTAGATTACCGAACGGATTACTACTCTCTGGGAGTGAGCTTTTACCAATTGCTTGCAGGAAGGTTGCCTTTTGCATTCGAGGAAGCAATGGAGATGATACACGCCCATATGGCAGTGATACCGATTTCGCTGGAAAGTTTTGGAGTCGCACAAATAGTATCTTCCATTGTAGCAAAACTTATGCATAAAAATGTAGAGGATAGATACCAATCGGCAGATGGTTTACTTTATGATTTAAAACAATTCCAAGAACGTATCTCACAGCCTTCTATTTTAGTAAATCAATATACTTTTCATTTTGATCTTGGCCAGCATGATGTATCTTTACGTTTCACCATTCCCGAGAAATTGTATGGTAGGGAAGAAGAAGTGCAAAAACTATATGAAGTATACAAACAGGTCACTACAGGTTCCAGCAGGCTTATGTTGGTAAGTGGTGTCTCGGGTATAGGGAAGACAGCTCTAGTAAAAGAATTGCACAAACCAATTACAGATGATCGGGGACATTTTATATCTGGTAAGTTTGATGTTTTGAGGCGAGATATACCGTACAGTGCAATAGTCCATAGTTTTAAAAGTTTGATCAACCAGATATTGGCAGAAAATATAGAAACTCTTACCAAGTGGAAGGCTATGCTTAGCGAATCTCTTGGAGTCAATGGCAAGGTAATTACTGATGTGCTGCCTGAATTAGAACTTATTCTAGGGCCGCAACCTGAAGTTATTGAATTAGGGTTTGTCGAAGCTCAGAATCGTTTCCACTCAGTGTTCCAGGCTTTTGTAAAGTGCTTTGCTAAGGAAGAACACTCTCTGGTGATTTTTCTAGATGACTTACAATGGGCAGATACTTCCAGCATTCATCTCATCAAAACCTTGTATACTTCCTATGATATTGACCATTTATTTTTTATCCTTTCTTACAGAATCAATGAAGTGAACGCTGCCCATCCTTTTAAGCTTATGCTGGACGAGCTAAAAGAATTAGGCAAAGATATTACAGAGATTGCTTTAACTCCTCTCTCTTTGTCATCTGTAAATGAACTAGTTTGCGAAACATTAAGTGTTAGCGTAAATGAAACTCAGGAACTTGCCAGTGTTATGTATCGTAAAACAAGTGGGAATACTTTTTTCGTAATATCATTGTTATTAGAATTGTATCGAAAAGATTTGGTATACCGAGGCTTGAATGAGTGGAAGCACGATATCGAAAAAATCCAAGAGGTAGATATTTCGGATAATGTGATTGAGCTATTAGTAGATAGAATGAACCAAATAGAACTGAAAGTAAAAGAAGCACTTAAATTTCTCTCCTGTATTGGCAATGAGTTTTCTATTGGTATGTATCATGACACTGTTGGCCAAGTAGAATTTGAGTCTATGGATGTTTTGGGTCAACTCGTAAATTATGGCTTTTTATCTCAGGGATATGAAAAGGTGAGCTTTGTACATGACAAGGTCAAGGAAGCTGCTTATGGACTTGTTTCAGAAAATGAACGAGAAAACTACCATTACCAAATTGGAAAATACTATCTGGAAAGGGTTAACTTAGAAACAGAGAATCTTGAAGATAGTGTCTTTGCAATTGTGAACCAATGGAATCAAGGTATTGCTCTGGTGAGTGAGGAAGAAAAATCTCAACTCATTGATTTGAATATTCTTGCTGGTGATAAGGCAATGGCTTCTGCAGCTTATGAAACTGCGTTGCATTTAATGCGAATTGCCAAGCAATTACTTACTGAAAATTCTTGGAAACAAAACTATGAGAAAACATTCGATATATATTTAAAGTTAGCAAAACTTAACTATTTAAATAGCGATCCGCAGGAAGCAGAACGTTTATTTGAGATTCTAATCGATAATTGCAAAACAGATCTTGAGAAAGCAAAAATTTCTGAAATCAAAATTCCTTTTTATATTAGCCAAAATAAGCCAAAACAAGCTATGAAAGAAGGTCTTGAGTCTCTTGCAGCATTAGGAATTGCTTTTTCAAAATCTTTAGATATTACACCTGAAATACATAAAATAACACTATTTTTAGAAAAAAATGATATTAACAGTCTACTTCAATTGCCAATTATGGATGATCCTATAAAATTTGTAGCAATGAGAATATTAGCAGCAATCCTATTGCCTGCAATAGTATCATCACCAGAGTATATCCCTACCATTGCTTTAAAAAAAGTAAAACTATCTTTAGAATTTGGCAATTGTCCTACGTCACCGGTTGGTTATGCTTTTTATGGGGTGTTACTTTGTAGTCTTTTCGGCAATGTTACTTTAGGTATAGAATTTGGAAGATTAGC
>JBCCIA010000600.1:0-2805 GCA_039028475.1 Spirochaetota bacterium
CACGAGCCTTTTGAAAATAAGAAACAAGCGATATATAGAATAAGAAAATACCTATCAGAAACGTTAGAATACCGGGAAGAGCATAGGGAAGGTGATACCAAGCATACTCCCAAACACCAGGATTGTCAGAAAACTTTATATATACAAGTTTTGGAGTTTTCATAGTAAATTCTAAAAATACTGAGTAGAGAGTGCAAAAGCTGATCTATTTTTGAGTCTTCACATAAGAGTATATTCAACGGGGACAAATTTTGCTTTGGAACTTGGTGGTATTCTGTCTTATGCTTTCTGGGAAACTTTTCCTTATCGGGCTCGTTCGGCTATTTGCTTTACAATTGTCGGCTCAAAACCCATCCCCAAATGGGAACAATCTACCTCGATATGTTCTACATTGGGTGATAAAGTATCGATACAGGCTTGCCAAGCGACTACACCGTCTCTTTTGGAATAGAAAGCAACAATCGGAATTTGCAATGGGTTCTCGAACCGTCCAATGGTTATTTTCTCGATCTCATCAATATCATAGCCGTTCTTCTCATACCATTTTGCAGCGATTGTGTAGCGAGGACCACCAACTACAGGAGTCCCCATTGTTATAATTTTTCGTACCGCAACCGGATTGTCTCTAGCTGCTTCTCTGGCTATATAGCCGCCAAGGCTCCAGCCGATCAGCGTCAGTGGTTTTCCAGTTTTTTGATACTCCGATTCTAGCAACGGTGCAAATTTATACAACAACCGCTCTACATTTCCGTCATTGAGACCGAGACTCCAGTCTCTAACCGTAAAACCTTGCTTTTCCAATTCTCGGTGCAAGAGAAAAAAATATAGCGAAGAAGCGCCAAAGCCTGGCAATAAAATGACTTCTTCCCCTAAATGAATTGGCGCAGGTTTCTCATCCGAAAACAAATCAAATTGGGTTAGCATACCACCAAGAAATTCTTTTACCGCAGAAATTTCTTGCCAACGAATATCCCAGCCTGGTGGATTTACACCTTTTAGATTCATTTTTACTTTCCTTCCTTAAAACAGCAAGATTACAAACAAATAAAATTTGCTCATCTTCTTTTACACAGCTTCAGACAAACATACCTATCTGTAATAAGTGCTATTTTATTGTTCAAATCCAAGTTAGACACCTCTAATAGTAAATAATAAACGTTTTATATCAGAGGTAAGAATATGTCTATAAAATCTTTAGTATATATTTTACTATGGGCGCGTAAAATGTGAATAGCTCTTGCGAAGTCTCTTTTATATTTTTAAGAAAATCTTCCAAAGCTCTAGATTTGCAAAGCTCAGACCTCTTGCTGCTGCCAAGAGGGGAAAGGATCAGGGAGTGCTGTCCAATACGTTTTGCCTCGCAAGACTTCTTCTTGGCTCAATAGACAATCATCAAGGGCTTTTGTCATAGCATCTTGATCCAGTCCTTGGCCAATAAAGACGAGTTCTTGACGCATATCACCAAAAGGTTCCACCCATTGCTTTTCTATAGAAGCGAGGTACTCTTCGTCCTGGGGCCAGTTTTCTTTGGGTACAGCTTTCCAGAACATTCCTGCCATGCCATAATGAGCAATACCTCCCGCCTGACTCCATTGCCCCGCAAACCCAGGTCGTGACGCCAACCAGAAATAGCCCTTAGAACGAAGTAACTTACCATAGTTTTGTGTACTGTGTAGAAACTGGTGGAACTTATCGGGATGGAAAGGACGGCGTGCTAAATAGCTAAAACTACTAATGCCGTATTCTTCTGTTTCGGGAATGTGTTCGCCACGCATCTCTTTCAACCAACCGGGAGCTTGCTGGGCACGTTCAAAGTCAAAAGAACCCGTGTTGAGAACATCACCGATCTTTACTTGCCCATGCGAAATCGGAATGATCTTCGCATGGGTATTCAGTGTTTGCAGGATAGCTGTTAAACGTTCAATATCCGCAGGAGCAGCTAAATCCGTTTTACTTATGAGAATGACATCAGCAAACTCCACTTGCTCTATCAGTAGATCTGCGACACTACGTTGGTCCTCTTCCCCCAAAGATTCACCTGTATCTTGTAAAGATTGGGCTTTTTCGTAATCCTCCAAAAAATGCATTGCATCTACCACTGTTACCATTGTGTCCAAATCAGCCACATCAGATAGAGAAATACCATTTTCATCGGCAAAAGTGAACGTTTCAGCCACAGGTAAAGGTTCAGAAATGCCTGTAGATTCAATGACTAGGTATTCAAAACGACCATCCTTTGCCAACCGGTTGACTTCTTCCAAAAGGTCTTCCCGCAATGTGCAGCAAATACAACCGTTACTCATTTCAACGAGCTTTTCTTCACTGCGATTGAGCGATACTTCATTTTGCACTATCGCCGCATCAATATTGATTTCACTCATATCATTGACGATAACGGCTACTTTCTTGCCCTCTCGGTTATTCAATATATGACTAAGCACGGTGGTTTTACCGGCACCTAGAAATCCTGATAGTACGGTAACGGGAAGCTTTGGGTTATTCATAATTTCCTCTCACACAGATGCAACTATATTGCATTTGCAAACAATACCAACCAACCCTGCAAAAGCAAGATTTTTTTCATACATAGGAATAATCTGTAAACTTTTAGGAAATTTTATTTTCAAGAAACCAATGGAGAGAGCCCTAAGAGTATGCTTGTATTCAAACACGCTGTAAAAATGTGATTTAGTCTTCATAACTTACGACACTTTCAGAATTTCGAAAATCGTTCTTGAACAGTATTTTTCTAGAGACCCTTTCATTTCTCCATTCTATCCAGACAGTCCGGTTCTGCAAATCACC
>JBCCIA010000601.1:0-2789 GCA_039028475.1 Spirochaetota bacterium
GGCTGGCAAGGTCATCCCTCCGCCCAGGGGTACTACTGAGGAATGTATTGCCACACCACTGGAAAGGGTAAGCAATGAGACGGTGATTAAGGGTGACCTTGACAGGCAGGATGCCTATATCCGAACAGAAGCCAATGGTGTAACCAAATCTGATGTGAAACTCATGGATACACCCCAATCTGTGCAAGTGGTTCCCAACCAGGTAATTTCTGACCAAAAGGTTTTTAGTATGGGAGAAGCTGCTCGCAATGTGAGTAATGTTACTTATGGCACGAATTCCGCGTTTGGCTATGGCGATGGTCTTCTCATGCGTGGCTTCCAGGCTCCTCTGCTGATGATTGATGGTATGCCCAACTGGAGTGGAGCCGCAGGTCTTGGTCCACGTGAAGTGTTTCAGTACAGCCGGGTAGAGGTTTTAAAAGGGCCGTCTTCTATGACTTTTGGCTCTATAGAACCAGGTGGGGCTTTGAACATGGTTACCAAAAAGCCTCTTGGGAAAGACTACTACGAGTTTGAAGTCGGCGGTGGTACCTTCAACCAATACTATGCAACCGCAGACCTTACCGGCCCCCTAAACAAAGATAAAACACTACTCTACCGTTTACTTGCAGTGGGGAGAAAAGGGGATAGTTTTCGTGATACTGTCAATACAGAACGCGGATTTTTCGCCCCCTCCTTTGACTGGCTCATTGGTGCGAATACGACTCTCTCGGTCTTTGGCCACTACCAAAAAGACTATATCAGACAGGACAGGGGTGTTCCCGCACTAGCTGATGACAGCAATACTTTCCTACGCAACCAATATACAACAGAAGCTCCTCAATTGGTACAACAGGCCCGTTCCGCACGACAAGTTTTTCCTATCGGGTATAGACTCGACGACAGGATTTACAATACCCGCTATTTTGGCAATAGAGAGCTGGAATCAGACGATCAAGTGCAAAATTCGTTTGGCTACGAGGTAGTGCATGAATTTAGCGACAACTGGAACCTGCGCCACCGTACCCGTGGGGAGGCGGTGAATGTGCATACTCGTCGTACCGTTCCCAATCCGGCAAATGCAACTGTTCTACCTCTGTCAGGATTAGCGGAAGACAATAGAACCCTCAACCGTCAATTCGAAGAACGAACCAGTAAATTATCTACATACAACACCCAACTCGTTCTTGCGGGAAAAATTAAAACAGAGGGTATGGTGCATCGCCCTACATTGGGAGTTGATTTCAACCATGCAGCTATCGGAATTCGTATCGAAAACAATTTCTTTGATGCAGGAACTAAGGATGTTTTCCTTACCGATGAAGAGCAGCAAATCGTAAATACACTTACAATCTCCGGCTACCAACCTGATGCAAATGTATTTTTTGCTGACAAACCTGTTACCCCAAGCTCAGTAAACCCCTTTAATATAAAGATTAGAGGGAATATTGACTTTGCAGGTGTCTATGGGCAATACCACCTGGAGTTAGGTGATAACTGGCGTTTTCTAGTAGGAGCGCGTTACGATAGGGTGCGAGGAAAGTCACAAGATGAAAACTTTACCCTCAGAAGAATCTTAAGTTTGTTTAGCTCTGCTGTTGCGACAACACTCTATACAAATCCTGAAATCTCTCGTATCAGCGCAGATTATATCAGCCCACGTGGGGGTGTTCTCTACCGTCCTGTAAAGTGGCTATCTGTTTTTGCGAGTGCAGCGGATAACTTTACCCAAGACCTCACTGCCCTGCAAGGTGCACGCAATACCCCCAAACCAACAGTATCCAGATCTTATGAAGGTGGTTTTAAGTTGCAATTCTTTCGAAATCGTTTGAATGCCACTGCAACAGGATTTGAAATTCGTAAAAAGAACATTGTGGCTCCTGACCCATTGAATGCAAACCGTTTGATCCAAACTGGAGAACAACTGCACCGTGGAGGTGAGTTTGATATTCTCGCCACACCTGTAAAAGGTCTCAACCTAATCGCTGGAGTCGGTTACCTCGAAGCAGTTATCTCACATGATGAAACACTCGATCCGGCTAACAACCAAAAACTACTGGAGGGCAACCGTCCTGCCAATGTTCCTGAATGGACTGCTAATGGATGGATTGTCTATGAATTCCAAAAAAGCGTTGTACGCGGACTCGGACTCGGTATGGGAGGAAACTATATAAGTTGGCGCTATGCTACCAATACCAACGACCTTGTATTACCGCAGTATACTGTCGCGAATGGTATGGTCTACTATAAGTTCAGCCGAGGCAAATTTGCTATCAACGTTAAAAACATTTATAACAAACGATACATGCTCTTTGGAAACCGTGTAGATCAAGTATTACCTGGGAGGCCATTTGAAGCCTTCTTTTCTCTGAATATCAGAATTTAAGGACTTTTTGCAATGCAGGGAAAAACTATACGAAAACTACGTGGCTGGCATTATAAGGTCGGTCTTATCTTTGGTATCAATATGATCATCTTCTCTTTGACGGGAGCCATTCTCGTCTTTCATGAAGAGCTGGAAGATCTTTTAGTGGGGCACAAACCAAAGGTAGTATCGCAACAGCTAGGCAAAGAACAAGCTCAGCAAACACCGATAAGCCTACGGTAATAATTTCATCAAATCCCTTTCAATACGAACCGCGTCTCCATGCTCGGTTAAACCCAATCTTTGACTGAGTCGATTGACATGAGTATCAACCGTTACTCCTGCATTAATCCCAAAAGCGTGAGCCATCACCACATTTGCAGTCTTCCTTGCTACTCCAGGAAGCTGCAATAATTCTTCCATTCTTTGAGGTACCCTACCGCCA
>JBCCIA010000602.1:0-2773 GCA_039028475.1 Spirochaetota bacterium
AAAATAGATGAATTGCTGTCTTCACTGTCATTTCTATTCTCACAGTAGAGAAACAAAGGGAATAGGGCAATTATAAAAACAAAGCAGAGTATTTGTTGCTGCAAGGATTTTATCTTTGGAAACATGATCCTATAGAGACCAGTAGTAAAAAAGTTTTACAAAAATAATAGCTTTGTTGAGATTTTTCTAAATTTTACAAATACGTTTGTCGCCCAACTATATCAGAGATCCACCCTTGTTATACCAAGTTAGTATGAGTTAGCAAACAAAGAAATGGATTATATTTCTGGTAAATCCATATTACAACCAGAAAAATATATTAAAAGTATCAAAGGATACCACACCGAACCTATTACCATGGAATCGTACATGCTATTTGCGTTTTTTACAATTAGCATACCAACAAATACGCCAAAGAATTCGTGTAACAAAAAGTTACAAGTTTTGTAAAAAATATTTGATTTGTGAGAAAATAAATCCCAGGTCTTAAAGGCATCTGCAAGGAGTCTGGAAACTAAACAATCGTTGTTGCAAAGGTTTGAGCTTTAGGAACATATTATATAGACAGCAATTTTTGCAGCTTTGAGGAAAAGATTTTAGCAAACTGCTTCCACTGGAAAAGATCTATCCCATAGAAAATCACATATTTCCTCTAAATATGTAGAATTCCTTTTGAAAAAGCTCCATCCTTTGCCTATTTCATGAAATTGCACTAAAAATCAATCAATATAGTTTACTATTGATAGTAAATAGTAAACTATAAAAATGGTTGACTATTGATAGTAAACAGTAAACTATTTACCTATGACGGTCGCAGACAAAATTCTTATTTTACTAGAAGAAAATGGCGAATTATCCATTAAAGAGATGGTAGAGCGGCTAGAAGTATCTAAGCAAGCCGTCCATAAATCGATAAACTCGCTCTTAGAGAAGCAGCTTATAAAACGTTTTGGTAGAGCACCCAAAACAATTTACAAGCTGCACACCCAGAAACCGTATGAAACACAAGCTCTGCCGCAATTAGAAGAAAGCCAAGAAGAGTTTCTCAATGAGCACTTTCTCTTGATAGATGAGATTGGTGAATTCAAAGAAGGACTACAAGGTTTTGCACATTGGTGTTATAAGAGAAAGTTACCGCTGGAAAAAAGTGCTATAGAATTTTTCAAAACTAAGCAGAAGTATTTACAATATTTCAATTCCAATGCAGTCATTGATGGAAAAACGAAATTAGAGAATACCAAAGGCTATGAAAAAGTATACCTTGATGAGGTTTATTACCTAGACTTCTATGCAATCGAACGTTTTGGCAAAACCAAACTGGGGACAATATTGCATTATGCTAAACAAGGACAAAATAAGTTTCTCATGAAATTGCTCGTAGAACAGTTAAAATCCAAATTGCAATTATTGTTAGCAAATCATTCTTTCCAAGCAATTGGTTTTGTACCCCCAACGATTAAGAGAGAGTTGCAACTTATGAAATATATGGAAGCTCATTTGAAGTTCAATTTACCGAAAGTAAAAATCCAAAAAATTTCTGGTATCATTCCCGTACCGCAAAAATCTCTGAATAAGATTGAAGAACGTATTTCGAATGCAGAAAACACATTTTTGGTTAGTGAGACAATCCAATACCAACATGTATTGTTACTAGATGATGCGATGGGAAGCGGAGCCACTCTCAACCAAATTGCCAAAAAACTCAAACAAAAGAAGGTTGCCCAAAAAGTCACAGGGCTTGCTATCGTGGGGAGCTTCAAAGGCTTTGATGTAATTACAGATGTTTGATGAAATATATTGGTATTTTTAGAACTAATGTTTTGCCAACAGCACCATTTGCGAACAATACCAAAGCGAAATGCATTGCTATATGTTTCTTACCAATGCCCCATTTCTGATTGCGGTAAAAAACATATTCTTTCAGAAGTAAAAGAACTCGTAGGAACAATTTCTGAAATATATGATTTTGAGGGAAAAATCAAAAATGGTACAATGTTCCTATCTTTATGGAATCATGAGTCCGAACAGGCTCGATTTGCGGAAATTGATGCTTTAAAAATCCATTATGTTGCTAATTTCCAAGAAGAGGATTACAACCAAGCCATCCAAACAGTTGTGAATAAAGTCTGTAATAGTATGGCACAAGAGAAAATAAAAAAACTCAAAGTAGAAATCGTAAAAGACGTATCTTTGTCCGAGGCAAGCAAAAGGTTGTTACAAAATACCTTTGGAGAAATCAAAGAAAGTTGAATGAGTGAAAACTATTTGGTTCATTTTTAAAAAAATCAGTTTATCTTCAATTTTTTCATTTACCTAGATTCCAGCGTAGTAATCAAAGAGTTTCCTATATAATGTGTTACTGTATCTTCAGAACATGAACCAGATGCATCCTTTGTTTTATTTTCCCGAATCGTGGTTTCTAAGGTTTTCGATTTAAAACCGGGAATGGTAATGGTTACAGAATGTGACCCTGTTCCCACATGAAACGCTTCTGCTACAATCGTTGTATGGTCCAAACAAGCAATATGTGCCTGAGCACCAGTAGAAAATAAGAAATAGTTTGTCCTGGTATAACTTTCGCAGGTAGCCAGACTTGTGCCAGTAGGTAGATGAACGGTTACTTTGAGGCTGGCGAGTGCTGTAGGAGTTTGGCTACAGGCCAGTAGTAAAATAGATGAATTGCTGTCTTCACTGTCATTTCTATTCTCACAGTAGAGAAACAAAGGGAATAGGGCAATTATAAAAACAAAGCAGAGTATTTGTTGCTGCAAGG
>JBCCIA010000603.1:0-2770 GCA_039028475.1 Spirochaetota bacterium
TTACAAAGTTGCAAAAGAAAAGAGTAAGTCGCAAAACGATGCGAACAAGGGTTTTATACCCTTAGGATATTTTTTACTAGCAGAAAAGAAAGCAAACTCTTGGCCAGGAATATGGCGAGGAGAGGTAGTAAAACTCATTCGTCAGGGGAATCAGCCTGCATCCATTCTAAAATAAATTTAGACGCTTTTTGTGAAGGATCGGTATCTCCTAGTAGTGATTTGACACGGCTGAGTTCTTTTAGCATATTCTCACGGTACTCTGTATCCGTTAGGATCCTTTTGGCTTCTGTCGCGATTTTATCTGCTTTTGCTTCTTTTTGCAAAAATTCCTTACAAACCGTAGTATCTCCTGCTAAAATATTTACCATGCCAATGTGTTTTGTTTGTTTCACTCGTACACCTATATGATAGGTCAAAAAACCTGTTTGGTAGGTGATAATCATAGGCTTTTGCAAAGCGGTAACTTCTAAAGTGGCTGTTCCTGAGGCAAGGATTACCAGATCGGCCGCTTGGATGCATTCGGCGGATCTATCAAAATGGTAGAAGACTTCTGTATGTGGAGACTGCTCCTTGAAATCTTCCAAAGACTTTACAATGAAATCTTCATTCTTTTTGCTGATTCCCGGTATAAGAAAATGAAACTTTTCTTCAGGAAGCAAGTTTTGCAGATACTGCGCAGTTTGTAACAGGATCGGTAACAAACGAGTAATTTCGGATGTGCGAGACCCTGGCATCAAGGTGATGATTCTATGGCCCGCCACGAGTGGCAACGGCTGGGGATTCGCTATTTTTTTTTCTAAGCGTGGAAGCAAAGGGTGTCCCACCCACTTCGCATTGACAGCATGTTTTTCGTAGATTTCTTTTTCAAATGAGAAAAGCGTTAGCATCAAACCTATATGCTTCTGGATGAAGTATACCCTTTTAAAACGCCAAGCCCAGATTTGTGGGGAAACATAGAAAACAATTTTTACTCCCATTTCATCCAGCATTTCCGCCAAACGTAGGTTGAAGCCTGGGTAATCGATAAGAATCGCATGTGAGATATTTTCTTGTTTGCTTAGTTGTACTAGCCGGTTCGCTAACGATTTGAGAAAGCGGTATTTGCGCAAAATGCCAGCGAAACCGATAACCGTCATTGCTTCGATATCTGTGAGTGAGTCTAGCCCCTCCTGGCTCATTGCCTCCCCGCCAATACCATAGAACTTGGCTCCAGGAAAGTCCTTGCGCATTTCTTGCATCAGGCTTGCCCCCAATAGGTCTCCCGAAGGCTCACCTGTTACAATGAGAAATTTCTGTTCAGACATGGATTTTCCTATAATTCTTGTTAGCCATACGTGGGTTTACATTGGCTAGAGATAAGAAGTTGATTTTAAGACTTTCCGCAGTTTTGATAAAACGGATAGGGTCGACCACCATTGTTTCACCGGAGCGTATTACCAATGTGTCACAACCCGAACGATGCATAGACTCTAGAGTACTGGTACCTACTGTGGGTAGATCAAACCTTTCGTCTTGCGAGAGACGGGAACTTTTGCAGACTACGGCTCCTTTTTTACGTGATAAGGCTCCTCCGCGTAGAATGGTTTCATCAGTGCCTTCTATTGCTTCAATCGCAAGAGTCATTTTTTTGGTAACTACAACGGTTTGGCCAATATCAAAATTAGCCATATTCCTGGCGATTTCCATACCATAGGAAATATCTTCTAATGTATGGCTGGGTAGTTTCTTCTTGGTATACCTACCTTCCGGTAAGAATAAAGGGTGCAAAAAAGTTTTTTGCGAAATGATTTCAATACCTAATTTTTCAAACTCGCGAGCAGCTATTTGGAAAAAGGTATAGTCGTTGCGGTTGGCCATTTTCGCAAGTAGCCATAGCGCCTTAAGGTCAAAACGATACCCTTTGAGAATCATATCCTTACTTACCTTACCAAGTAGAAGTAATTTATTGACCTTGTATTTTTTACAGAGTTTTAGAACTTCGCCTATTTTTGTTATGTAAACAGGAAAATTCCTATCAGCAAATTCTTTTTCTTCAAAAGCCGATTCACGAACGGAGAGAAATATCGGGTCCTCCCCGCTGGCAATAGCCTCGCGCATGGCGATATGGGGTAAATCTCCGCCTCCGGCAATGATTGCAAGCCTTCCCATCTAGCTATTAAGATTTACTAGGAGTTTTGTTTGTTTGTTCTGGTGTAGAACTACTGGAGGAATCTTTCTTTTTATAGTCTGTAACGTAGAAACCACTGCCTTTAAAAATAATACCACTACCATTCGAGATTTGGCGTTTCACATCTCCTTTTTTGTCACATAAGCATTTTTCTAGTGGATCGTCTTTCATAGATTGAAAGTGCTCAAATATATCCCCGCAGTCTAAGCATTTATAATCGTAAGTTGGCATATACTTCTCCTAAAATTAATGCTAGAGAAATTTTCTTTAGCATTAATTTCAAGTAAAAAAAACTCATAACAAAGTGTTGGAAATAAATTGTTGTTTATTTTCTGCACAATGTGATTTTTGCTGGTTTCTTTGTATTGCTCTGTTATAGTGACCGTAATTTTATGGAATCAATAATTTTTTTATTAAAAAGGAGTGCCTACATGAGACAAATTAGTTTACTATCTGTGCTTTTATTTTTGTGGATCGCTTCTGGACAAGTAACCGCTGATTCTGTGCGTGGTAGTGAAAAGAGTAAGTCAAACAAAGAAATGGATGATTTTGGCTTTACAGCTGATAGCTTTGATTTTGAAAAAGAGCTAGAAAAAATTGAAA
>JBCCIA010000604.1:0-2764 GCA_039028475.1 Spirochaetota bacterium
AACAAAACATTGCAGTAATTCAAATCTCTTTTATTGTTTTGGATATAGTACTTCTAAAATGGTCTTTTATAGAACCTCTCATTCCTAAATTGATTGAGGTCATTCCTCATACTAGCAAAGGAAAAGTATATAAAATTACATAAGCCTTTGGTTTAGTTAACTTGTCCATTAGTGGATGACTAAAGTTTCCATAGAACAACACAAAGACATCACCGGCATGCTGGATAGACTATCCGTTGCCGTAGACAATAGGAACGCCTGTCACATCTCCCCCAAACGACGCCTACGCTACCACAGATTGGCACACAACCAGATCAAATTCCTGATACAGTATTGTGAGAAAGGCTTGGTAGTTAACTACAAAATTACAACTAAGGAATAGGAATAGATTTTGCACCTGTACTTTGTTCCCTAACTCCCAAAGGGGTAACAGGAGAATGTTACTTAATGCTTTAAAAGTCCCCTTTAGGAGGTAGAGAAAAAGTCCCCGAAGGCATTACCAGTGACCCCCAGGGAATTGCGTTGAAACAGAATAGAGATACCCTAAATGGGCATCAGAAACAATATAATTCCTTCTCTTTTGCTGTCAATATGAAATTGAAATTCAGTATCAAATATTGATTTATTTTATAAAAAAAGAATTTAAAAACGACTCCAGTATTTGCAAGTATATCTTATAATAGCTATAGAATTCACTCTAAAGGCTTATAAAGAAAAAAATCGCTATTTGAAATAATCCCTTGACTCTGCAAAAACATACGACACCATGTGATAAAATTATTTTAATTGATAATGATTCTTACAATCTAATTCAAAGCAAACAAATAGGAGATTCACAAAATATGGATACCAATCATACAACCTCTCAAACTTTACCTTCCGAGGTGGTCGGACAGCACTCTCATGAAAATCCACAAGAAGAAAAGATGAAAAGAAAATGCAACGGTTGTAAAAATTGCAAGTGCATGGGTAACAAGCTGGCACGAGAACAATTGCAAAAAGAACAAAGCTAGACCACAATTTCCAGCGTCATTGCAAAATGGTGGTGACGCACGCTACTAAGTCATTTACAACAAAAGCCCTCCGTAGATTCATGCTAAGTATATTTTCAAAGGAAAACTAGATGAAAGTACGTACAATACCCTTCCTATTATTTTTAATGATTTGTCTGTCTTTTACACATTGCAGACAGAAAAATTATAGCTTTATCCGTAAAACCTCCACTAAGGTGCGTGGAGGAACAATTCCTTTGCCAAAGTTAGAATACAATACAGCGATTCCAGCTTCCTGGCAAGCCCTACAAGAAAAAGGACTCTCTGCGTATGAGAGGGATCGCCGAGCGATCTTAGGATTGCAGGGAGAGTATGCTGTTCGTTTTGAATTTATAGAAGCCTACTTACTCGCTAGTGATAAAGAGCTAGATGTCCCCTACACTTCCGGCGCGACTGAATATATTTTTACCGTCGAAGATAGCAAGGATTTGATATCTCTGCAACATATCTTGGTGATGAATATGCCGATAAGTCCTAAACCAATTGTAGTCAAACATTGGCGACAAGATTGGCAATGGCAAGCTAAAAAACGCTTTGCCTACCAAGGAGACAAGGAATGGGCAGTCGAGTCTGTTAGCAAATCTGCAAGCAAAGGTAAGTGGGTCTGGAGCGTTTCCCAGGTGGATGATTCGCCGCGCTATTCGGGCATAGGAAGCTGGCAGCACTTTTCCTCTGCGTCTATTTTTACCACCGATACCATGTCACGTCCCCTACCCAGGCGAGAATACACAGTCCGCAACGATTACAAGCTACTTATGGCACAGGAGACTCTAGTACTTACTCCCAATACCTGGTACCACGAACAGAAATCCTTCAAACATAAGAATGTATTGAAAGATGGCGGCTTCAACGGCTCACTTCTGGCAAGAGAACTGGGTCACAATACCTATCGTAGGATCAAAGGTTTTGATTGGTCTGCTGGGAAAAACTACTGGAAACAGACAAAAGAGTACTGGCAAGAGGTACGTTTGTTTTGGAAACAGCAAAAGAAGACGCAAAAAAGAGTCAAGCTGCGTGCAAAAGTCGATGGAAAAAGGCTGTTTGGTCGTCTATTCAAACAAGCAAAAGACGAAAAAGTACTTTCTCTATCCTCTAATGAAAAGCAAAAGCTGATAAAGGAAACGATTTCTAAGTACCTTGCCAAATAACAGTATGCATTTCTAAATTTGCTTGATCGGTAAAGATGTTGCCTAGTTACTAGGCAACATATCTCCTTGGAATACCAAATCATCATCATCTACTATCGAATAAGGGATATCAACCTCAAATTTCTCAAAAGTCTTCTCTACGAGTTCAACCAATTCTTCTGTAATCTCCATAATAAACCTTCTCCTTCTAAGATTGGTATAGTTTGTCACAGCTAGGTATTTCGTAAAGTCAAAATTGAGAATCATTATCATTTAAATATTTCTGTCAACCATAGTAGAACTCAAAAAAGACGAAGATATAGAAATCTATAAGATAGCTGTAATAGGAGCCAATCTCATTAGAGAAGCTGAGAAAATTTTCAAGCTTTTCATTTAGGATTTTAGTTAAAAGCTTGACAGAATACTTCCTTGATTGTGTAAATGACTCTCAATCTTATTTAAAAGCGTATTTAGAGTTTAAAAATTTAATGAAAAAACTTTCCAATCGATTCTATTTATTTATATTTAGTTTACTTTTAGTTTATAGTTGCTTTTCACTTCTTGCCCAACCAGCAGAGCCTGTAG
>JBCCIA010000605.1:0-2759 GCA_039028475.1 Spirochaetota bacterium
GTTTGTGCAATAGCTTGCGGTATTTTTTACGGCGTCTTTTGGGGTAGACTTTCCTCCTGTTGTACAGGCGGTCGATCAATACTTCCATCCGATCAAATAGAGCTTTGTAATCTGGTTCTTCTTCTATTGGTTCCATGTGGAAACTCCTTGTTTTGTTCAAAATTTAGAGAACATACAAGGGTACACAAAAGACTTGACTAGATGTACTAGAGCATAAGTCTGAGAGTGCATCCTTGTGATGTTGTTTTCTCAGTCCGGGATACGTTTGGCGACTGACACCGGGCTGAGAGCTTTTCACTTGGCTCTTATTTCAAATAGATACGTATGAAACGTACGTAGACATAGTTGTTTAATAATAAAAATTTGTCTACTAAATTTTTGCATACAAATTATAAAAACTATTTCATTGGAAATACAAATTCCATACCTCACCACTTTTCACTTTTTCGCCAACAGCAGGTTCTTGTTTGTAGCAATAGCCACTTCCATAAATACGGTAGCGTATGCCCGGATACTTTTTGACTAGCAATAAAGCCTCTTTGATGGTCTTGCCAGCAAACTTAGGAATCTTTTTACGAGATACCTTAACGTTCTTAGGCTGAATCGGACGTAGTTCATACGAATTGATAGCTTCTCCCGATTTAATGATAGGAATGATATTTTCGACCACTTCCCGAAAGACTGGAGCTGCAATTCCCCCTCCCGAATGGGCATTGCCTCCTGGTTCGTCAAACAAAATCAAACCAACAATCTTAGGCTTGTGAGAGGGAAAGAAACCTAGAAAAGACGCACTGAACAGACCCTCGGCATACCCTTCGCCTGGCCGAGCCTTTTGCCCTGTTCCTGTCTTACCTGAAATAGCATAGTCTTGCAAGTATGCATTCTTCCCAGTTCCTTTTTTCACCACCTTACGGAGGGCATTCAGGATATGCTTGGTTGCCTCTGGTTTGATACCTATGGAGAGTGTCTCTGGGCTAAATTTTTGTACAATTTCACCACTCTTATCAGTGATGTGTGAGACAACAAGAGGTTTATGAATTCTTCCTCCATTGACTACAGCAGCGGCAGAAGCGACTAACTGTAAGGGAGTAACCGATACACCTTGGCCAATAGCCATAAAATAGGCGGTGCTAGGATTCCAAGTTTTCAAGTGAGGAAAGTAACCTTTATTTTCGTTGATCGAAAGACCAACCCTTTCCCCAAAACGATACTTTTTGAGATACTCATACAACTTCACATCAGGTATCTTTTGTACAGCTTTGATGATACCAACATTGCAAGAGTGCTGCAATATCTCTTCTAGATCAACAAGCCCATGCACTCCCGTACAACGAACAACTCTATCACCAAATTCAACGTAACCAGGACAGTAAAATTTGTGTTCATTGGTGATGAGCCCCTCATTCAAAAGGATCATTACTACAAAGATCTTCATTGTGGAGCCAGGTTCGTATACATGGCGAATGGCCCAATTTGTTGTGCTGAAAGCTGGATACTCATAGTAACGGTTTGGATCAAAGTTGGGAAAGCTAGCCATCGCGATGACCTTTCCTTCTTCTACATCCATAAAAACGCCTATTGCTTTTTTAGACTTTGTCTCTATAAATGCCTTCCCCAATGCAGTTTCCAAACGATACTGGATCAGGCTATCTATTGTGAGGTGGATATCATTCCCCTGGTACTTATAATTGCGCGAAGCTGTCAATAGTTCGTCATTGTACACATACTCTAGACCAGAAAGTGCCCTATCATCGTCTAAACCAACGAAACCTAATAAATTGGATGCAAGAGTTCCATTGGGATACACACGGTGAAATTCTTTCTCTGTTCGTACTCCAGGCAAACCCATCTGAGTAATTTTTTTTGCTATGGTATTTTCTAACTCACGCTTCAGCAAAAAATATCTCGTACGACCACGGATCATCTCTTCAATTTTCTCTCCAGCAATGCTTACATGGGGAGATAAGACACTCGCAGTAAATGCAGGATCTTTTACATGGTTAGGATTGATACCAATAGTGGACGAATCTCGTGAAATAGCGAGTTCCATTCCTCTCCGATCGTATATAATACCTCGTTGGATTTTTTTTTTGACTTTTGACTCAACAACTCTGTCATTGAAAAAAGTTAAAAAGACAACTCGTAGTAGTAGAACGAAAAAGAAAAATAAAACTCCTAATAAGACAATTAACAACCTAGTGCGCAAATTGCTTAGTTTTGCAGTTGGGTTTATTTCCTGAGAACGAATAATATTTTACCTCTTATCTTAGATTTTGGCACCAAGCCCAAAGTTCTGGAATCAGTAGAGTTTTTCCTATTGTCACCCAGAAGTAAATAATAACCATGAGGTATTTTACCAGCACGGTACAAACGATAGTAAGGAGCTTCTGCTTCCATGCTTAGTATACCATTGGGGGGACTTGTTTGTTCTTCTCTCCCTAGATAATCTCCAGTTTCTAGTTTCTGGTTCACGAAAACTCGATTCTTTTGAAAATGATAGACATCTCCAGAAACAGCAATGATGCGCTTTACCAGCATTTCATCTTTTTTGCCTTCAAATATTATAAGATCTTTTCTAATCAATTCAGCGGATGGTCCTATCTGAAACTGCCAAGAACCTAAGTTCTGTGGGTAGCCTACTTTACTGACAAGAACAATGCTGTGATTTTTCAGGCTCGGCAACATTGAGTTTCCTTCGACAATGAATATCTGAAACAAGAAAAAACGATTGAACAAAGCAAACGATAAGGCAAAAAAAA
>JBCCIA010000606.1:0-2746 GCA_039028475.1 Spirochaetota bacterium
ACTCTAGCAAACTCAAAGAGAAGTCTTTGCCGGAATTAGATAAAATTTTGCGTTTTCTCCAACAAGATACTGCTACAAAAATTAGAATCATAGGGCATACAGATTTAACGGGAGACCTTAACTTTAACCAAGGCCTCTCGGAAAGAAGAGCCAAAGCAGTCAAAGACTATTTCATATCCAAAGGTATTGAGGCAGGTAGGATAAAAACCCAAGGTAAAGGTTCTTCCGAACCACTTTTCCAAAGCAAGAAACCAGAGCATAATAAACTCAATCGAAGAACAGAGTTCGAAATTATGGAATAAATTTAATTGTCTTCCGTGAGTCTTTTAAAATTGTACAGCTCTACAGAGAGAGATTTCTCATAGTACTCTAAAGCTTTTTTCTTATTGCCCGCAGCTTCGTACACGCTTCCCAGATTACTGTATAAAGTTGCAACAGAGTTATGGTATTTTCCACGAGAGCGAATGCGAAGTTGCAATGCCTTTTGGAAAAAAAGAATAGATTTCTTATACTTTTTCAAATGGAAGTACACATTTCCCAAATTACTATAGTCTCTAGCATAGTATGATGAACTCCTACGACGATTGGCTTGGTTTATTTGTAAAGATTTGTGAAATAAAGTAACCGCAGACCTATATTTTCTAGCTCCATAGTATGCCCTTCCTGTGTATGTATAATAGAAAGATAAGATGGGATGGTTATTGCCGTAAACTTTCCCAGCAAGAGAGTTTAGCTTATTACTCATTTGTGAGGCTTTTTGAAACTCTTTTTTTAAATAGAATCCTTTAAACTTTCGTTTGAGTAACTGCAAACGTCTATAATCGGGTTTGTTTTTGTATTTCGTTTTCTTAGCTATAGTTGGATTGGTCACTATAGCAATACATAATGCTAAAAGCAAAAACTTTGTTGTACGTTCCATCATACTTGCTCTTCCTATTTCTTTTTATCTATCCTATGTTTTTGAGTTCTTATTGTGAGTTCCGAACTCACAAGCTCGGTTCTTTGTTGCAGAATAAATTCAATATACTGGGAAATGTCTTCGGGTAAAAGATAAGTCATAGGGTCTTCACTCTGTTCATAGTTTAAATTCTCAAAAAAAGCTGTTTTAGTCAAATCAGGGTATATATTGATTACTTTTGTTCCCGTTTTCCTAATTTCTTCAAACAGTGATGTTCCAAAATGTGCTAGACCTGATTTAGTAGCGGCATAAGCAGATCCTAGAGGGGATGCTTTTAATGCAGATGTCGAACATATATTAAATATATAGCCTTGGTTTTGTTTTAAGCTACGAAGGCACAATCGAGTCAAAAGGATAGGTGCAATAAAATTCGTTTGTAACATCGACTCTAGGTATTTAAGGTCTAATTCTTCGTGTAAACCTATGGCACCAACTCCAGCATTATTCACAAGAACTTTCAATCCCTTATCTTTTTTCAAAATACGATTGTAAAGGTTCTGCAGTTGCCCACTATGCGAAATATCGCAACTGATTAGCTCCAAAGATTCTGCTTCAAAAAGACAATCTTGCTCACGTGAGATACCATATACTTTATACCCCAATCCAAGCAGTACTTTGGTGATGGCAAGGCCAATTCCTTTGCGATTACCTGTAACAATAGCAGAAGGTTTTCCCATATTTAGGATAAAAAAACTTTTTCCTTAGGGGCGTATTGTAATATCTTTTTTTCTATTGTGTCCAAAATCTCTTTTTCTATCTGCATCGGGTAGGTCCTAAACGTGTCATTTTTAACATATGGATAGTACAATATATCGGCATCATTTATTTTCCGCATCTTCTTTAAATACTGGGAATTTACCCGAAAAACTCCTACACTGATGTCTTCTAAAGAAATAGCTGAGATTTCTTGGAACAAACTTTCTACCATTTCCAAATATAAGGTCCTCCAATTCTCAATGTACAGGATTGGATCTAGGCAAAGCCTAACACGCCAACCGTCGGCTATAGCAAGTTTCATATTCTTGAGACGAGTTTGAAAACGAGGAGTCTTATGTTCGTATTTCTTAATGACTTCATCAGGTGAAACAGTCCATGCAAGTATCACATTAGGAGATGGCTTCACATGCTGGATTAAAGAATAATAATTGCTCTTAGTACGTAGTTCTACAACTAAATTTTGGTGCTTTGTTGCGTATGCAAGCCAGGAAGAAGTATAAGGGACTATTTTTTCAAAAGCGAGTAGATCTGTATCATAGGATATGCATAGGTACACCTTATTACCTGGTAGCAACTTTTCGTCCACTGCATGAAAAAAATCAGTATCATTCACAAAAATAACTACATTTGCAGAATTGTACAAACCTTGCAAATAGCAGTAATCACAATTGTAAACACAGTTTTGGATTAAAGTATTATAGTAAAAATGCTCATAACCATAACTCGGTGATAAATAGGAACCTGGATACAGATAATTGTCATGCTTTACAGCGAGGATCAACTTAGGTGAATGCTTTTGCACTTGAAAATCTTGCTGTGGTCGGTTGAACACATGCTTGTAATTCTGTATCTCAATTACCTGTCCCCCTACTCTAGCAATGATTTCACGAGTCATAGGGTATTGCCAAGATTCACTTTCAACATATATATGAGAAAACTTAAACATCTTCTTTCGACCGTTTTTTGATATTCAAAATACCTACACTTTATTTTATCCATCTGGCTATTGGCAAATAGAATTCTACTATACGCAGTGAAATTAGACTTATACTTTGTCTAAGAGCCTGTCTG
>JBCCIA010000607.1:0-2706 GCA_039028475.1 Spirochaetota bacterium
GGGTCCTAAATAGAGGTTGTTCTTTTTGAAGTAGAGCTGTAGTACCCAATTGTAAATGGAATAATTATGGTGTCGTATGCCAAATATGGAAGCTAAGTTGATAAACTCTAAGGGCAATTCAGCGTCTTGTAACTTTTGGTTTAAGGTTTCTCTACGAGCATTCCATAAGGAGTCCAAGTTATCATACATATTTGGTTGTAGGTACTTTAAGAACTGGTTCATACTGAGCATGACTAAAGGGTGTGCAGCAAAGGTTCCTCTACTGGGAAGAAAATTTAATGGATGTTGTTTGCTAAATTTTTGCATATATTTCTCTTTTCCACAAACAACACCTACTGGTAGTCCACCACCCAATGTTTTTCCATACAAAACCATATCTGCTCTGGTATTAAAATATTCTTGGCAACCACCATAGGCCAAACGAAAACCGAGAAATACTTCGTCTAAGATAAAGATGATCCCTTTCTCCTGGCAGATCTGTTGGATCTCTTGCAGGCGTTTGCTGTATTCTTCCCTGGAACTAGGAGTTGTGGAATTGCCTAGGAGTAGGGCTGCATCCGCTTTTAAGGAACCGATAGGAAATAAAATTTGCAATGGATTTACAAGTAAGGCAGCACAGTTGCGGCTACGTTTCAGTTGGCCAATGGTTTTGATTTCTTTTAAGTTAGGAATGCTTGCCCAGCCGTGGTAGGCTCCTTTGAATTTTAAGATATATTTCTTACCAGTATTCAGTTTTGCCAAGCGGCAGGCATTGAGAACTGCTTCTGTTCCGCTCATATGAAAGCTAAACGAGTCCAAGCCACTGATTTTCTTGAGGTACCTGATATTTTCTAAGGTAATGGGATGGACAGAATTGAGAAAAAAACCATATTCATCGTAGTTCGCAACAGCTTGTTTGATACAGGTGTCATAGACCTCTCTACCAAATACATTTACACCATAGCTAGAAAAAGCATCGTACTTAGAAGTATCTTTATTCTTGAGTAGGGAGTTTTGTTGGAAACTCGCTAGCTTTTCAGTATAGGGAAAAGGGATGCGGTAGAAGCTGGCAAAACTATCGTCTAGCATGCTGGTTTCTTCTGCTTCTTTATCAATATTTCTATGGAACTTTTTGATACTGTCTTTGCGTTTATTGAGAATTTCCAGAGGTGGGTTGTCTGCACCACAGAAGTCTAAGTTGAACTTTGGAATTATTTTTTGTAACATATAGTAATTTTATTTCTCAACACATGTTGTTCTTGTGTATTTGTAGCGGGTGACTTAAGTCACCCGCTACAAATAAAATCTCTTTTTCTTGAGCAGATATGTAAACTATCTATACTTTTTCTTGCATTTTTGTTATGGTTGTATAACAAATTAGTCTAGTTTATATTATGTTTTGGTGATGATTGTGTTAGAAACGTGTGATGCTTTGGCTCTCTTTTGCTTACGAGAGCCTGTTTGCTTGGAGAGTTTATTAAGGATTGCTTACACTGTAAAGTTGGCCTAAAGGAAACAATATTTGTTCAGAGCTAGCGCTGAGTAGGTAAATGCTTGCCATAGCTACTACAATTGCAGAAGAAACTGGGATAGTTAGATTATCATCTAAAATACCCTTCCAAGCATGACCAGAAAAAAACTCTACCAATCCAGCTGTAACCGAACCTAACGCAATTGTAACAATGATTGTAATACTAACACCACCATTCTTGAAGAGTGCAAAGATCGATTGTGGGTTGGTCTGGTAAAATACATAGGTCAAAATAATGCCACCTAGTATCGTGGAAAGAATAAAGCTCACAACGCCTACCAGCGATTTGCCATTGTAAAAGCGATAGCTGCCGAACTTAGAACCAAAGAAAGCCGCAGAGGGGTCGCCAATCAGTAGGTACATAATTGCTAAAAACGCGATTTCTGGTGGAAACAAAAGCACAACAAAGGCATTTGAAAGCATATACGGTAGGGTTCCGTTGAGGCGCTCCTTTTCTTTTTCTTTCATCATCTTACCAAAGACTTTCCAATAGAACTCACCAAAGGCTTTGTTTTTCAAACGTAATGTGTCTGTTACAATTAAGATCAGGAGAAAGGCTGCAATAGTAGTAAAAATAATCGCCCTCGATGCGTGGACTAGGCCAAAGCTACCTTTTAGTAGGTCAAAATAAAAGATGATAGGAGTGATAAAGCCGAGTAGGTGCCAGGCTTTGCGGTAGTAGTTAAATTTTTCCATAAAGATACTCTTGTGTTGCCCTGCATTTATTGGTTTTGTACCATTTTCATCGCCAGCTCTTCGTTGACTGCGATGCTAAACATATTGTACAATTCCATCATTTTCAGGACTTTTTTTACGTTTTCTGATAGGTTGAGCAGAATGATCTTATTTCTTGTGTTGTCCTTATTGCGGTTGCTATAGCTAAAATCACTGATCTCTTTGAGA
Organism: Spirochaetota bacterium; assembly: GCA_039028475.1. Classification (GTDB taxonomy): domain Bacteria; phylum Spirochaetota; class Leptospiria; order Leptospirales; family Leptospiraceae; genus JBCCIA01. The sequence goes on from JBCCIA010000607.1 coordinate 2,414, forward strand.
GCTCTAATCCCAATCGAAGATATCAGACTGACTTCCTCTAAATCTAGGATAACTCCACCTTTGCGTAGGGCATTTTTGACTTCGTTATTAAATTTTTCATGTGTAAAAGCATCAATGGCTCCTTGCAGTCTCATAAAGGTAACTGTATCAATTTTTTCTTTCTGAATATTGAGTTTTTTTACTGACATGGGATTCTTTGCTCCTCTGGGGTGAGTTAAGCTTACTTACCAAAAAGAGCAAAGAATAAAAATTGTAAATCGCAAAAAGATCTTTATATATTTGCAAGGATACTA
>JBCCIA010000608.1:0-2700 GCA_039028475.1 Spirochaetota bacterium
CTATCAACTCTCCTAGCTATTAAGATGAACTATTGTGAGTGCTGCCATGACGTCACTTTTTCTCCTGCACTGATGAAAAGGGTGAAGAAGGTTGTGCTGTCATGCGATGCCAGACACGCCTCAGCTACTGCTGCAGCTGAGAGCGAGCCTGATGTTCTTCAGGTGTAACGCAATTTGTATCTTGCTGAAACTGCATTTTTCTCTGCCTACGGGTTGTTTGATAAGTAAATGCCTATTGCAAATATATTCGAGTTCTCTTAGAAAGTTTCTCTCTGGTCAATCACACGTATTCAAACCGTTCATGTCGCGAAAGTCGAAAAATAAGGGTATATATAGAAAACTAAATAAGTAGAGGCTATGATGGACGCAATACTAAGATTTTTTGAACTGAAATTAGAAGAAAGTCGTAATTTTTTGGTTGCTGAGGCGATGAAGCTAGTCAAACAGATTCCTGGGGTGCAAGATAAAATTATAGAAGAGTATAGTAATCTATTAGCAGGGATGGAGCCTTCGTTAAAGCCTTATCGTGGGAAAATCCATACTTATGATTCCTTACCCAATACAGCTCTTGCTAAGGAGGATATTTTACAAACCATGCGATCTATGGCGGAAAAAGAACAAGATAAGTGGCAAGATGGTTTTGTTTCTGGAGCTGTGTACCATGGTGAAGCTGAGCACATCGACTTTCTCAACCAAGTCTATGCTATGCATTCACAGGCGAACCCCTTACACGCCGATCTTTGGCCAGCGGTGAATAAATACGAAGCTGAGGTGATTTCCATGACAGCCAAGATGTTGGGTGCAGAACAGGTGCAAACAACTGAAGTCTGTGGAGCGGTATCTTCTGGTGGCACAGAGAGCATTTTATTAGCCATGAAAACTTACCGCGATTACTACCGGGAAAAACGCAATATCCAAAAACCCGAAATGGTTTTACCAGTAACGGCACACGCTGCGTTTCTCAAGGCATGTTTGTATTTTGGTATTAAACCGGTACGTGTGCCTATGGACAAACAAGGAAAAGTTGATGCCGAGACTGCTAAGTTGAGTTGTAATGCCAATACCATTGTTATGGTTGGCTCTGCCCCAACATTTCCGCATGGAGTCATTGATCCTATTGCCGAATTATCGGAGTTTGCCCGTAAGAAGGGGATTGGTTTTCATACAGATGCTTGTTTGGGTGGCTTTGTGTTGCCTTGGGCTGAGAAGTTGGGCTATCCTGTACCTTTATTTGATTTTCGTTTACCTGGAGTGACCTCTATGTCTGTGGATACACATAAGTATGGCTATGCCGCTAAAGGAACTTCCGTAGTCCTATACCGTAGTAAAGAATTGCGTCACTTCCAGTACTTTACTACAACGGAATGGCCTGGTGGAATGTACTTTTCTCCTACTTTTGCAGGTAGTCGTCCAGGAGCCTTGAGCGCATCTGCCTGGGCAGCTATGCTGAGCTTGGGAGAACAGGGATATATGCAGGCGACGGAAAAGATTATGCAAGCTGCCGCAACGATTAAATTTGGCATACAAGATATCCCTGAGATTTCGTTAATTGGTGACCCACTGTGGAACCTCGCCTTCCGTTCTGAGTCCTTGAATATTTATCGTATCATGGAAGAAATGAGTCAAAAGGGTTGGAGTTTGAACGGTTTGCATAAGCCTTCTTCAATTCATATCTGTTTGACCTTGCGACATTGCCAAGAGGGGGTTGCTGAGAGGTTTGTCGAAGACTTACAGCAGGCCGTACAAAAAGTGAAAGAGAACCTCAGCGAGAAAGGCGAGATGGCTCCAGTTTATGGAATGGCCGCAAGTATTCCTGATAGAACTTTAGTATCTGAATTATTGCAAATGTATATGGATAAGATTTATGAGGTGTAGGCTTTGGGAACTCAAACACTCCAATGTTCATAGCAAACGCGTACTCCTCCTGGTTTTAAAAAGGGAAAATGTTGGATAACCCATTTTTTAGGGTTTTCGTTAAAAGGTTTTATTGTAACATTTACTTGTTTATATCTCAAGATATTTCCCCAATCTTTATTGACTTTTTTTGCATCGCCAAACATATCGTATTTAAAAATATTTCTTATCACAGGTTTAGCCAGAGTATGTGCTAAACCTACATCTCCTAAAGAGGAAACTTCTAGAATGCAGCCCACTGCTTTTGCGAGAGCTTCTGCGTCTTTTTCTTCAATCGTTTTCTTCCAACTCTTCTATATGAAACATTGTTTCCCTATCGAACAAATGTTCTACTAAGAAACCACCAAAAGCCCAACCTTTCTTGCCTTTGTAACGAACCTGTAACCATTTTCCAGTAGCTCCTGATATTGTTTTTTCTTCACCAAATTCTTGTAAAATTTCTACTTTACTAGCATAAGGAAGAGTTGTAATTCTATTACTTCTGCGTTTTGGTTTTTGTCGTAGCACCAGACCGCTGCTACTCGTGACATATTTATAAAGTTTCTTTTTTGTTAACTTCTGCTTTTTGGGAATTCTTTGGATATTTTTATTGGTGTTTTGGCATGTAAGTAAACAGAAAATCAATACTATATACTTACTAGCAAAGTTGTTTTTTTTCTCTGGTTCATAATTTTAATTATTCCTTTTCTGGTGTTTGCAAGGAATTATTTGTTGCAACTGGTATTGTATTGTTTTGCTTCAGCGTGAATCGCACATTTAGGTGTGTAAAATTAAGGTGGATAAACC
>JBCCIA010000609.1:0-2684 GCA_039028475.1 Spirochaetota bacterium
CACACCACCAATCGGCGCCAGGACGTCGGCTTCCGAGCGGCGACCGCGCTCTTCGGCCACCTCGGGATCGAGTGGAACCTGCTCAGCGTTGTCCCCATTATGAACTCGGGTGGACGAATCATCAATATATCCAGTGGAATGGGACAACTTTCTGATATGGGTTCTGGAGCAATCGCTTATCGCCTTTCTAAGACAGGTCTAAATGCGCTTTCCAAGGTTCTTTCCAATGAATTAAAAGCAAACAATATCTCTGTGAATACAATCTGTCCTGGTTGGGTGAAAACCGATATGGGAGGAACAAACGCTACCCGTACTGTTGCGGACACGGTCTCTAAAATTGCCAGTTTTGCCCTGAGTAAAGATTTTCCCAATGGCCAATTCTTACGTGATGGAGTGGTAATTCCCTGGTAAAAAGATCAATGAACAAAGAAATTTCTGGCATCCTGCTCAATAAGAACGCTTGGCCAATAGAACAACTGAGTTGTGTGAGAACTTTTCACAAACAACTCTATGAATGGCTGGATCTCCCCTATGAAAAATATATGGCAGGTGCGATCTCAAAAGGCAGATGGCAGGAGGATATCTTCTTACCCAATGGAAAAGCAATCTCCCCCTTTTCAGCTGGAATGTGTATATTGGAATACAAACGAACAGCGGTTTTTGTCCAAGGAATTTATGCTGCCATCCATGACGCGTTAAAGAAATATTCACATAGACCGATTCGTATACTCTACGCCGGAACAGGTCCATTTGCTCCCCTGGCATTGCTACAAACTCCCTATTTTTCTGCTGATGAAATACAATTCACATTTTTGGATGTTCATGAAGAATCCCTACTATACCTACAAAAACTTCTCCAACTACATGAATTGGAAGACTACGCTGAAACCTATATCAAGGGAGATGCAACTATGTTTAATCCCAAAAACTACCCGGAACTAGAAAAAAAAGAAAAATATGATATAATCATTACCGAGGTAATGCAGCGTGCTTTAGAAAAAGAACCCCAGGTGGCGGTAACAATCAACCTTTGCAAATTCCTGAAACCGGATGGCTTTTTCATTCCAGAATTGGTAAAAGTCTCTTTAGCCTATTTAATCAGGGGAAACGACTATATCGATGAGAAAAATAATACACTCATTAGAAAGGAAAGCTGGCAAGGAAAAACCACATTGCTAAGGCTTGGACATAGAAACTTACCAGATACAAATACTAGAGGAAAAATACGATTAGGAGAAATCATCGTACCAGATTATTATAACAAAGAGATGGAACCTTACTTGCTGACTGACATTACTGTATACAAAGAGAACCAACTAACAAAAAACGATTGTAGTTTGAACATACCTTCACCATTGCGATATGATATACAAGCAGGATCAAAACTAGAAATAATCTATAAATTAGATAATGTACCGGGCATTGCATTTGAGAAAATACTCAGTACTTTGGAATAGATTTATAGAGAAAATAACAAAATATAGATTTGCTTTATCATATGATCTAATTTTTAAAATTTGTCTTTCCCTAAGGATAGTCTTCCATTGAAAATACAATATAATTAGTAAAATCCTTCCAAAAGAGTGAGAAGGGAAGCTTACCCTCCTCTTTAATCATATTTTCTAAAAACAATAATTTATTATTTTACGGTAGCTGCAGTAAAACCTAAAGGAGCGAGACCTGCTTTGATTCCTGATTTGTAGCTAACTCCTATGATTGTTTTTTCTGTAGTTACATTTTGTTCTTCTGTTTCTACTTTTTCATTTTGCTTTGCTTTTTCTATAAAATCTATTTTCATACTAGTATCCTTTATTCTTAATTTGGGGAGTAAATATTTTTATGACTCCTTATCGCGTTATTTATGACTTTTCAGGGTGATAGTCAATATGATTTCTTTTTTATTATATGAAAGCTGTTTTTACTAAGACTAAAGTCTTGCATTTTTGCAAGACAGATCCCATTTATAGTGAAGCCTAAATAGTAATGTATAAAGTTAGGAAAAACCTATTAAGAAAATAAATTGACAAAATGGATAAACGTAGATATTTAGAATCATTCTAATATAAGAAAGAATTTATGAGTGTAGAAGCGAGTGATTTTATCCAATGGAAGGATGAGTATGCTACTGGTTTGATTGAGATTGACAACCAACACCAAAAGCTATTTTCTATATTAGTTGAGCTTTATCAATTGCACAAGCAAAATAATACAAGTTTGTTAGGAGTTCAAAGCGATATTGCAAGGATTTTGACTCATCGCAATGATTATGTAGGAGTACATTTTTTCTTGGAAGAGCAGGTGTTACAAAATAACGAATACCCAGATTTGGAGGAGCATGTCAAAAAGCACGAAGTCTTTGATAATAAGATCCAGACTCTTTTGGCAAAATTTACAGAACTCAAGGATCGCCAAGAGGAGTGGGCTTTTGCTGAATTTGTGGAGTCGCTTCTAGAGTTTTTATCTAATTGGCTTAAGAATCATATACTTGTAGAGGATTTTAAATACAAACCTTTTGTAAAAAATATCTAAAAACCAAGTAAAATAAAAATTATGGAAAAAATAAAAAATCTCGCAAATTGGAAAATTATTTTGCCACTATTCATTTTATTTTCGGTATTTACTTTTTACCTATTTCCAAAATACCAAAATGATATAAATGAAATAGCGGGTAAAGAACTACAGTC
>JBCCIA010000610.1:0-2681 GCA_039028475.1 Spirochaetota bacterium
CTCGGTGATGATAGCTTAGGTGGTGGTAATACAGAAAGATGGGCTGCTGATAGATTTACTTTTGGTCAAGCCTTTGCTAGTGCTGCTGTTCCAGAACCTGCGACTTGGACATTTTTCTTATTAGGTCTTTTAGGGTATTTTACAGTAAAAAATAAAGGTCTAAAATCTAAAATATTAGAGAGAAAGAAGAGAATATGGTTGTATAAAAGGAGAGAATAAGATGTTAGTGTCAATAGGAAAAATAGCAGAAGAATATGGAGTATCAACACAAACAATAAGAAACTGGGAAAAAGAAGGAATGTTCACAACAACGAGAACACGAGGAGGACACAGAAGATTTAAGGTAGAGGAGAGATGAGAAGAGAAAGAAACAGTAATCTATGCAAGAGTAAGCTCAAACGATCAAAAAGAAGATTTAGAAAGACAGATTAAAGACTTAGAAAAATACTGTGAAGAGTCAGAAATAAAAAATCCGTTGATTCTGAAAGACATAGGTTCAGGTATTAATTACAAAAAAAGAGGCCTAAAAACACTGATAAAAAGAGTGGTAGATGGGAATGTAGCAAGAATAGTAATTAACTTCAAAGATAGGTTGTTACGTTTTGGGATTGAAATGGTAGAGCAAATATGCCAGATAAAAAGAGTGGAGATAGTAACTCTAAATAGTAATGAAGAAAAGAGTTTTGAATACCAGTTGGTAGAGGATGTTTTAGCAATACTGACGGTGTATAGCTCGCGAATTTATGGTAGAAGATCACATCAGAGAAAAAAATTTACATGCCGTAAATTTTCCGTATAAAAGTCTTGACAGCAAACATTCTTAGAGATAAAATATACCTATAAAACAAGGAAATGTTTGAGAGATAGAAAATGCAAGTAACAATCCAAACCAAAATAATAGACAAGAAATCAATATCTTATCTAGAGAGGGTATGTGAAGAAATAGGTGGTTTGAGATCTTTGTTACTGAGAGACATTTTACAAAACAAAAATATTAATGATTTAAAGAAGCAGTATATCAGTGAATATGGATTGATGGCTAGACAATTTAACTCACTATCCAACGAAGTGAGAGGATCAATCAAGTCCGCTAAAGAATTAAAGAAACTCCACATCAAAGAAACCAAATCGAGATTAGAAGCACAAAAAAAGTCTCTGAAAAAACTTCATAAGAAATTGAAGAATTTACAGAATAGTAAAAAAACATCCGAGCAAAAACGCGAGATTAAGAGGGATCTACTTTTCAAAATACATCACAAAAATAGGAAACTAGTAAGAACACAACATATTCTGGAACAACAAAAAAACAAAGACATCAGCATTTGTCTAGGGGGAAAGAAACTATTCTTAGCACAATACCATCTAAAAGAAAATGGTTATAAAAACCATCAAAAGTGGTTGGCTACATGGCAAGAAAAAAGAAACAACAGAGTATTTTGTATCGGCTCAAAAGATGAAAAACTTGGTAACCAAAACTGCCAGTTGCTTATTGATCACATCCAGCTTCGTATTCCACCATGCCTGGAAGAGGAGTTTGGTAAGTACATACAAATCCCTGTAGAGTTTACTTACAATGAAAAAATCATACAGTATGCGATCAAAAAAAATCAGGCTATCAACTACCGCTTTGCTCGCAAGAACAATCAGTGGTATGTTTTCTTAACCACCAAAAGACCTCCTGTAGAAAAAACTACAAACAAAAAACTTGGAGCAATTGGTGTCGATATCAATAAAGCACACCTTGCCTGGGGAGAAATCAATAGGCATGGTAATGTCATAAGCTTTGGGAAAATACCTGTTCTCGTCCAAGAACGAACCTCAAATCAAATCAGTGCATCCTTTGGTGAGGCTGTCAAACAAATTGTCGAATATGCAAAAAAACAGCAGAAGCCTATTGTCGTTGAGAACTTAGATTTTTCACATAAAAAAACACAATTTGCTTTATACCCCAAGCAATATCGGCGGATGTTGAGCCATTTTGCCTATGCAAAATTTTTCTCCATTCTCTGCTCGAAAGCATACCGAGAAGGTGTCGAGGTTATCAAGGTAAACCCGGCATTCTCCAGCCTTATTGGATTCTTCAAATTTGCTGTTGTTTATGGAATTAGTGTCCACATTGCTGCTGCAATAGTTCTTGCAAGACGTGGATTATGGTTTTCCGAGTTTGTTCCTTCTAGAACCGCCCAATGTCTGGCAGTGCATAGGCATTGGCACGTCTGGAAGAAGTGGCGCAAACTCTATAACGCCGTCTCCGACAGAGAAAAACGAGTTGATATCATTTCTCGGCTTGTGCCTTCCAGGGGTTCTCCTGAACTGCACTTGTCCTCTTACTCGTGATCAGGTGCAATCCCTGACGGTAATCGACTGTAAAGCTGCTTGACAGTCGTACTTGAAATCTATTTGAGATTTTTGGTTTTCAATAGGAGCGGCTAATAAGAAAGATTTATCGGGCCTAATACTAATAGCTACCAGTGGTCTTTCTTACGAATCCAATTTAGAATACCATGAATATCTTGTGGTCGAAATTTTATCTGGCTTTCGCGCTTTTTATAAGCCGCTTTACGAATAGAATAAGCAAAGTGTCCAAATTGTTTAACTGTCAAATTTTCTTTCTGTGAAATGTGAAGATACATGTCTTGTATATTTGGTGGTAGATCTTTTAAAACTTCGGTGGCAAATCC
>JBCCIA010000611.1:0-2634 GCA_039028475.1 Spirochaetota bacterium
ATAGCGAAAGGTATAAGTTGAAACGAAAATACCTTCAGATCATACACTCCATTTTTTCTATACAACTAGGAAAATTAAATCTCCTGCATTTACGAGCAGCCTTTGCCAGCAAAAAACTATTCCAAAAATATAAATTCCATAAACAGGATCTAGTGATCTTTCCCAGTGCAGATTACTATGGAGTCAAAGCATTTCTCAAACAACTAGCAAAAATGAAAGTAGCAGAAAGACCACGAGTCCACCTGCGTTTTATAGGAGTTTTGGAATTACGCCAATCCATTTTTTTTAATAGTCTGATTGAACTGATTACGCTTATCAATGCAAATTTTTATACAATCACTGTAAGTACAGAAGTGCCAATATATGCTGACTATCTAAATACTCTTTTGCCCCATCATTCTGTAATTGCAGAACCTTATCCGGTATTAGAAATTCCGACACTAAGCAAATATACAACAACAGAAAAAAAAGAAGATTTTTTTACAATTGTACTACCAGGCAGCAATAGACTTGACAAAGGATACTTTGAACTCTACCACTTAGCAAAAGAAATTCTCTACCCCTTTCCCAAGATCCACGTCTTGGCGCAAGATATGAAAGAATGGGATAAGAAATTCAATAAAGCATACCAATTCAAACTTTCACAATTACCCAATGTTACTCTGCTAGATGCAATTCTTAGTAAAGATACCATACAAACTCTTTACGAAAAAGCAGACTTAATCTTGCTTCCCTACCACTCTAGTGTGTATCATTACCGAGGTTCTGCCATCCATTACGAAGCGATTCTACATGGAGTACCCGTACTAGCACAAAGAGGATCTGGATTTATTGGAGAAATAGAATCTTGGTCTTCTGGTTGGACATATGAAACAAAACAAGAATTATTCTCTTGCCTAGAGCAAATTATGAGTATGGACCAAAAGTCTCTACAAAAAAAAATGCAACAAGCGATGCTAAATTATTGGAGAAGTATCAATGAAACGAACCGCATTCTTAATTTGCCATAGCGATCATTTAACATCTGCTTCCCACCAGGTGTTCGAAAAATTGCTTGTAGAGGAATTTTCTGTAAAAGTCATACCGCACGATCATGGTATACATTATTTAGAGGCATTGGTAAAAATACATCCACAAGCTATCTATATACTATGGCAAACAGAATTTCTTACGACTTGGCTCATAAGCAAAGGATACAAAACTGCTACATTTCTGATGTACGACGCATGTGCCAATGCACCAGAAAGCTATTTTAGAGTAATAAACGACTCTTACGTTTTTAATTTTTCGAGAACATTACACAAAAAATGTGTAAATGCAGGTATCGTCTCTTACCAATTGAATTACTATCCTCCCATTGTAAATGGAGAGACTAACAAAAAAAATCAATTGTTTTACTGGTTACGAAGACCAAATAGTTCTTTATCCGAAGATAAAATTATTGAATATTTTTCTCCTTATGTGGAAGGTTTCCATATACATGATAAACCAGATGCCTACAATCTTGCACAATCAACGTTTCGTGTTGGAGATCATTTTACGAGTACTTCTGGCTGGTTTGTAAATAAACAAGACCTACTAGATTTGCTAGACCAATCTCGTTACTATCTAGCTCCTAGAGAAACAGAGGGGATTGGCATGGCTTTTTTAGAAGCAATGTCTAGAGGTTGTATCGTATTTGCAAACCGTGACTCTACTCATGATCAATACATATACCATGGGTACAACGGTTTTCTAATCGATTTTACTGCGAAAGATAAAGAATTAATCTTGAAACAAATCCAAGAAGCCTTTCAAATCATCCGTTCCGGAAAACCAATTGGCGAAAATGCAAAAAAATTCATCCAGAAAGGGAGAAACATATGGTTAGAACAATCTAGTAAAATACTAAATATGCTAACTTCTTTGTATGACGCAAATGACTTACAAAGTTATCCTAAAAAGGAACAAATTTTAGCTCGCTCTTTAGTAAGTGTATATTATAAAAACTATAAACTGCATATATTCCTGCTAAGAATCCTCAATAAAATTAGCATTTTTCCTCCCTTAGCACAAAAGAAGAATCCTAGTAAGAGGTACCTAGTGTTTGTCTGGCGAAACGTTAAGAAAATTTTTAGAAAATGAGAGGCACAAATTTTAAACAATTAATCTTTTATAGTGTAACTTGTAATCTACAAGCTGAAATGAATCGATATGCACTCAGTTATTTCTGGTGGTTACTAGAGCCTAGTTTACACCTATTGGTACTTTATATCGTTTTTGGTGTTTTCTTTGGACAGAACAGTAAAGAGCACTATATATCTTTTTTATTCACTGGGCTAATTCCTTGGTTTTGGTTTAATAAATCGATTACCAATGGCCTAGATTGTATTATCAACGGCCGTAACATTATCCGAGATACATATATTCCTAAATATTTCTTCCCATGTGTCTCTATTCTACAAGATAGCGTCAAAGAAATATTTGTTTTACCGGCAATCTTCACCGGCGAATCCGGCCGCGCCTGGTGCAGTTGGACTGCCGAGACGAGCGTGCTAGACTCGGGCGCCGCCGTGGGCCATTTCCTGGTTCCGACCGCCGGCATGGTTCAGGCAGCCCCTCTCCTCCGAGCCTTCAGTCGAAACTAGGAACTCC
>JBCCIA010000612.1:0-2628 GCA_039028475.1 Spirochaetota bacterium
AAGAGCAGAAAGAGATTCATAGAAACAACTTTCAAGTGCAAAAATACTTTGAAAAAACAGAACTCTATAAATTGTTAAAAAATTTGGGGTTTAGGAAAGTTTCCATCAAACCTATTTTTATAAGTAATTTTGCTAAAGAATGGTTCATTCGGGTAATGAATGATCCAGCAGAATACTTCGGTTCCTACAAACGCTTTTACTCTTTCTTTTTGTATTACAAAATTATTCTGCATGAGATGATAAGCAAACGCCACGATCACGGAATCTTTTTAGTTGCTAGGTGTACAAAGTAAAGATTTGAGTGTGTCCCCAAGATAAAACCAACAGATCTTCAAAATTTTAATACTTTCGACCAACGACTGTAGCCAAGTGCAGAATCACGAAAGCGGACACGAAAATATTTAAATCTACTTTTTTTAAATTTCAAAAATCTGGGATGGAATTTTTTGACCTTATCTTTGTCCCAATAGATGTTCGTCATTTGCTTGTAGTAATTTTTCGCGGCAATAAATTTTGGATTTGTAGACAATTGGTAATGAGTCGTTAAATGCTCATCACCATCCGTATCTTGAAATCGAGAAAGTTTCAGATATACCTTTTTCGTTGTAACTTTTTTCTTTACAATACGTGGCCTGCCTGGTAATTTATTTTTCTTTTTCATGACCCAGCGATCGACAACACCCATGTACTTTTGCTTTTTATCGTCACCAAAACTATGACGCTCAAAGACAATACGTGCATTGGGACCAGTATCTACATAAGCGCGGACCCAGCCAAATTCATCTAAAGTTTTTACATAATAAAGGTAATCTTTTTGCTCTTCATCCCCCCAATCATCAATAGCTCCTCCTATACTGCCAATGATCAACATGGTATGGTTCGATTTTAAATTGTGTCCCCGCGAATAACCGTGGGTATGTCCACAGAAGTAGAGACTTGGTTTACTGGACCTTCTAGTAAAGTTTACTAGGGCTTTTTCAATTTTTCCTGAATATTCGATCCCTCCTTTCAACCAGAGTTCGGATTGGTGGGGATGATGGAAAAAAGCTAAGACAAAATCAATCCGATCATTTGCTTTTGCTTCTTGCAAAACGTTTTCAAGCCAATGCAATTGTTCTTTGGTGCGGTAACCTTTATTTGTATCAAGGGCAATCATGCGAATATTGGAATAATCGAAATAGTACCAGTGTTCGGGGGATTTAGGAGAACCATTTGTAGGAAGGTCAAAATAACTGAAATAGAGTTTATCATCTTCTTCATGGTTGCCTAAGGCAGGCATTACAGGAATCTTTGATAGCAAAGGTTGCATAGGATCAAAATATTGTTTCTTCCACAGTTTATATTTACTGCCATGTTGTACGAGGTCTCCGGCAAAAATACCAAAACGTATCGGATAGTCTCCTTCATTTTCTATGGCATGGGGAATCACTGTGTCTAAAATATTTCTGGTTGTAACTTTGTAACCGTGTTGGGCATCGCTCATCGCTAAAAAAGAAAACTGTGATTCGCTTCTATTATCTGTTTGGAAAAAATACTCTCTCCCTTTCTTTCTCCTATGTACCAGTCGGTAACTATACAGAGTGTCGCTAGCATAATTTCTAAGAGATGCCTTTTTCAATCGTCTTGTTTTTAAACCATTTCTATGTGAAACTACAGTAAAGAGCTTTGCTTTTTTTCGTTTTCCATTGAATAAATTTTCAAAAATTACATATGCATCACTAGGAATATTCCCTTCATAGGCTACTAGATACTCATTTTTATGAGGTTTTTCCAAAAAGGGACCTATGTAAGATTTTGCGAAAACAGGAATAGGACTACTCATTGCTAAGAATAAAAAGATATATTTCACCCTCATGAGGGTAGTGTTTATTGGTTTTTCTTTACTAGGCTTCACTGCTTCTTTCATAAATGATTCCCGTTATTATTTATCATATACCAAAACACTCAGAGGTTAAAAATAGATGTCAAACTATATTTTCAGTTTTTATTCTTTCGGAGGAATACAGCCTGTATCACCTCTTACCCGACACAATTTAAAACGCATTGCTGCAGCCCAAAAATCCATAATATTATAGACATCTTCCCAAGAATCAAAGAGTTCTGAATTCAGATTTTTTCCACCTACGCGACGATCTACAAACGCAGCTATCAGTTTTCCTGTTTCTGCTTTAGTGACTTTAATTTCAATGCTGGCCTCTCCTTCGAAGGGTGGTTTGCCAGTAGCCAATTCTGTAGCAGCTTTTATTGCTTTTGTTTGCGGAATAAACTTAGAAACTACTTCCAGCTCTACATCAGACTGACCTACTTTTGTCAGAGCAATTTGTATACGGATAGTATCCAGTTCCGGTTTATCCACCATTTCGTAATCCTTATCTAGTTCTCTATAGATGCTAGAATAGAATCTATCAGCAAGGTATTGGTTGGATCGGCAGTAGTCGTCAGTGCCCATATACGACCTGATTCAAAATCACCATACACGTAGCTGTTCTGTAGCGACGGAATCCCAGTTCCCCGATATACGTAACCCCCTGTAATGGATACATCACATTGATCTTGGTTATATTCAAATACGGGCAGTGTAAGACAGGACGGGTCACATGAACTGTTCTGAAAGCATTGCGTACCCTC
>JBCCIA010000613.1:0-2620 GCA_039028475.1 Spirochaetota bacterium
GCTATGTAAAATTTCAAATAAATTCTCGGTATACTGTAGAGAATCTTGAGTAGTGAGGTGAGAATAGTCTGGGCATTTGAAGTTTTTTAAAGATTCGAAGTCTTGAAAATGAATCCCTGGAGCACCTGACGTCTGGAGAAGTCGATCCCAATACTTCTTTCTTGGCCAATTTTGCTTCTCTCGTAAAAGATATTTATCATTTGCAGGCATCCGTAAAAATATAACTAGAGAACCACGTTTTTGTAGAGTACTAATTGCTCGTTTAATTCGCAAAAATAACTTGCTTAAATCTTCCTCCTGCAATACCTCTAAGGTGTTGAGCTCTGAAAGAATTCGTTTTCGTATTTCGTAGAGAAATGTTGGGCTGTATGAAATGATTGCCGGTGTTTTGGCTTGGCGGTTTTTATCAATAAAACTCAGTTGCCTGGTCACTCCTTTAGGAATCTTGGGAAAATTGCCTTTACTCACTTCTCTATCCCAATTCATGGATTCATCCAAGGCTTTTTGCAAAGCGAGTTCTTTGCGAGAAGGATAGGAAAAATATTTTTCCAAATGAAAGTTCAAGGTATGGCTAATTTGATCGGCGATGGTTCGTTTTTGGTAAAACTTACTATATGCTTCTGATTTCCAATAAAACTCTGTTAAGTTGAAGAAATAGAACGGGGTTATACCACAAAGAACCGTCCCTTGGAAACTTTTGTCATGCGCTAAATCCTCCAATTGTGGGAGTGGAGAGCTGCCATTGATCGCCAATTGTATAGTGGGTTTGCCAGTTAGCTTTTCTAAATGATAGGTATTGATGCCATAAAATACCCGTGAAGACCCTAACAGAACAATCCTCTCTTTTCCTTGTACAGAGGCCTCTGCCCTCTTATCTGCCCAAAGACCATAAGTATCACTGTGAGTCGGTACAAAGCCTAAAAAACGCCAGAGCAATTCCCAAGAGGTAAATAAAAGAATTGTAATGAAAAATACACTAAGAGCTATCCTTGCAAAAGAAGTGGCTTTTCTCTGGAATATGGATTTAAAACTGAAAGTATAAGAACGCATTTCCACTGCCTCCTTGGCTATAAATGATAACTACCAGCATACAAATCCATAAAAATCCTACAGCAATTTGGCTTTTTTCAGCAAAAATAGTCTCTAGATACGTTTTTCTATTTTGCCAATGTTTTTTAAACAAAAGAAGTGCCATAAAAGAAACCCCAACAAAATGGGGTGGCTTAAGACTATTACCACTCAAGTCAAATGTCAACAACCCTTTGAAAATTTCCCAAGATGTATGCAAATCTTTAGAACGAAAAAATACCCATGTCAAACTAATAATGAGAAAAATCACAAAAGACTTCCCTATAGATTCCTCAGTCTTAGCAACAAAATTCTTAGGATAAATATGGTAGTAAAGACGTTCTGCAATTAAATAAAAACCATGCAAACCACCCCAAATGACAAAATTCCACGAGGCTCCATGCCATAACCCTCCCAATAACATAGTAATTATAAGATTTACATTCGTACGCGAGAATCCACTTCTACTGCCTCCCAGTGGTATGTAGAGATAATCACGCAACCAAGTAGATAGTGAAATATGCCAACGCCGCCAGAAATCAGAGAAACTACTCGCAGCATAGGGAAAATGAAAGTTTCGTGGTAGGTGAAACCCTAGAAGTAACGCCACTCCAATAGCACAGTTTGTATAGCCATTGAAGTCAAAATAAATTTGCATAGAAAATGCGAGAATGCCAGTCCAATCATTTAAAAAATTATGGGCAACTCTAGAGGAAAAAACTTTTTCTACAATCGGTGCCATAAGCACATCGGCTAGGATCATTTTTTGAAAGAGACCATAGGTGAGTAAAAATGCTCCCCAACCAAACTCATTAGGGGTTGCCCGTCGTTCCTTTGCACATTGTGGAAGAAAGTCTTGCGAACGAACAATAGGCCCAGCGACCAATTGCGGAAAGAAAGAAACGTAGAGTGCAAAATCTAATAAACTCTCCGCTGGCTTTATACGATGAAAATATACATCTAAAGAATAAGATAGAGACTGAAACGTATAAAAAGAAATACCAACGGGCAGGATAATATCCAAAACAAAAGGCTTATAAGTAAAACCTAAGATATGGAGTATTCCAGTTGCATTCGTTACTACAAAAGTACCATACTTAAAATATCCTAACACTCCCAAATTAGCCAGTAAACTAAGCATTAACAGGAATTTACGTTGTTTCTGCTTTACTTGTGGAAGAACATAGATTCGCTCTGCTACCTGCCAATCGATAAACGTAGAAATCCATAATAATACAATAAAAGTAGGATTCCAAGCGGCATAAAAGAAATAACTGCCCAATAAGAGTATGAGTTTTTTTACCTTCCACGAAGTGGGTGAGTAGTACAAGCATAAAATAACAATTAGAAAAACATAAAAACTAGTGGAGTTGAAGAGCATTTACTTTTTGAGATCCTTTTTACCACAATTTTCTCTTAGGCAATACTCACAACTCTATCTATAGAGTACAATTGCATCATAGTGTCGAGTTTATCTGAAAATAAGAGTTATGTTTAGTTCGGTATTTTATCCCAAGCAATATCAGCTAGAGCTTCATAGGTCGGACGTGCA
>JBCCIA010000614.1:0-2616 GCA_039028475.1 Spirochaetota bacterium
CATGTAACTGTATTTACCAAGAGATGTTAGAAAAAAAGAAGTATCTAAAACTTCGCTTCTAAACCAATACTTACCAGAGGCAAATATCTAATTTTACCATTTATTTTTGATTCGATATAATTTGTAAAAAAAACCTCTTCTGGATTCTTCAAAGTTCGACCAGCAGCATAATCACTATAGGGGGCAAAGGCATTGAATGTACGATCTATCTGGGAGCGATAGCCAAATAAATTGATCAATTCAATGTAATAATTTACATAACCCCAGCGATAGGTAAAAAAACGGTCTAATCTTAAATCAAACTGATGAAAATTCTCATAACGTCCTGAATTGAAAAACTCAGAAAACTCAGCAGAATAAAAGTTGACCCCCGTCTGTCCCGGAATTGTTTGTGGAGTAGCATTGATAATAGGTGTAAAAACTTGGCTGGTCAAATAGGAGTATTTGCCTCCTAATTGCCAATCACCAAACCTCCAACCAAAGACCAGGTTAAGTACATGGGTTCTGTCCAAGTCATATAGCTCTTCTCTGTCATTATCGTATATAACTTCTACATCATCATTGTCATAAAAATTTATATAATTCGTCTTCCACTTTGATTGGAAAACCAATTTGCGAAGCCTATTCTCCGCAGCCCGTTCTGTTTCTTCATCCTCATCAGGACGCCGTTGGTGGTTATTTCGTTTCGCTAGAGAATTGCTATAAGAAATCCAACCAAACCAACCATTGCGAGAGATTCCCTTACTCTTTTTCAAAAAAAGCTCTACTCCATAGGCATAGCCATCTCTATGATTGGAGTAGTTCAACTGACGAACAAACAAAGGGTTTTCGATAACCTCAGATGTCTTATTCACAAAATCTCGCAGATTGTTGTTCAAAGCATATGGATCGCTCGCATACGAATCAGGTGTAACTAAATTTTTAAAAATATTGCGAAAACCCTCTATCTTGAGTAGGTAGTTGCGAAAAAGCTTCTGTTCTATACCACCAGATACATGTTCAGAATATTCCATCTGTAAATTAGGATTTCCAGCAAAGGTAGAAATGTATTCCAATTTTGTCGGTGCATTGTAATGCTCCCCATAGCCCGCTAAAAAAATTGTATCTGTCGCTTCGAGAGAATACAATGCACGAATTCTCCTAGAAGTTTTGTTCTCTTTAGACAGATCATAGAAATCGGTTCGAACACCAGGAAAGATCTTAAAACCCCAGAAAGCAATTTCTAATTCAGCAAAACTCGCTGTTTCCCTTCTTTGGATAGAATCCCCTTCTATCAATGCTCGGAAGGAACGGTCGGAATTTATCAGATCGTTAAATAGCTCCAAAAAATCTGGGTTACTGCTACGTAGGTCTTCCCCTTGCAAACGAATATCAGTTTGGCGTAGTTGTGCTCCAAAATGCAACTGCAGGTATTTGCGATACAATTGTAAAGAATTGTTTGTTTCGGCAAAAAGCAAATTCTGGTAGGTAGTGTTTCGCAGGGCAATGATTGTCTCAGCAGTAGCAGGGTTCTTGAAATCCAATTCAAACCCTTCAAGAAAACTATTGTTGGAAACTGAAACACTAAGCTTTACTTTTTCTTCATAGTTAAATGTATAGCGAAAGCCATCCGTGCGAAATCTTCGATCCAATCCAATAGGTGGTCTGTTGATATTACGGCCAAACACTCCTAAATCAGAGCTACTGTTTTCTTCTAACTCAGCTACTGCTTTGGTATAATTTTGTAAATCCCTTGCTCCAAAAATAAAGATTAGAAATTCGTTGTAGGTATTTGCCTGGTATTTCCACTTGATTTGGTAGTCTTCATAATCAGCAAACTTTGCATCTTCAGGGATCGCTTGCGGGTATAGTTTCAAAAGTGCAATATTGGGGTATGATTTGCGAGCTCCTACAATCACATACATCGAATCAGAAATTCTTTGCTGGTGGTAGACATCGGATAGAAAGGTATTGATATTTAAGATACTATAGTTTCTTTTTACCTCATCGTTGCTTTGGATGTCAATAATACCACCTGTTGCGAAACCATAACGAACAGGATAAGCTCCTGTATAGACATCAAAAGAACGAATTAAATTATTGTTCAATACGGATGATTGATCTCCCAAATGGTAAGGATAGGTAATAAGGAAACCATCTAAATAATAACCGTTTGCCAAAGAACCTGCACCGCGAATTACCAAAAAACCTTGTTCACTATTGATATAAGGTTCCGAATTGGGCGCACGGTTTGCCAAAGAAGTAAAAGAAGAGCTTGTCAAACCAATAGGCGGTGTTGGACTCACTCCTGGAAGAGTTTGGATTGCTTTCAAAGAATCTCCACTTACACCAGGCAAACGCTTGATCTCATCTTTCTTGAGGGAAAACTTAGATAATTTGACTTTCTCTACTTCTCCTTGGACTACAATTCCCCCTTTCTTCTTTTCACGAACTACGATAGAAATGACCTGTCCTTTATAGCTTACTCTTTTTATTTGTGTGATTACTTTTCCAGAAGCCAATTTAGTCCAAAGACCGGTTTGTCGACAGAATGAATTGAGAAATGATAAGATGATGCCATGCTTGTTCCACAGTCAAGTTCTCGAACTAGTTGATTGTGGAGGAGCGCTTCTGTTC
>JBCCIA010000615.1:0-2604 GCA_039028475.1 Spirochaetota bacterium
AGTATACAAAGTGGGTAGGAAAGTCTCAGAGAACTTTTGGAATGATTGTAAAATAATTTTTGATTCTGTTATTGCTCTATGGAATTATAGAGTTTTACCAAGGAAAACAAATACGTAAGTTATTCTTTAGTTGACCCTTAGGTACCTCTTTTGTTTAAAGTATAGTTACCCGAATGGCATGAGGAAAAGACTTGACGTGTGTTGATTGGTACACAGAATTTTCTGTAAGCCTTCGGGTGAGTTTCTCAGTCCGGGTAAAGTTTGCGAGACCGGAACCGGGCTGAGAGCTTTCCACTTATAGTGTGAAACACCTCTTATTTCAAATAAATGTTGTGCTTATAGCACTGGGAAATTGTAGAAATTAGGTAGTTTTTTGTCTACTATTTTTTTCATCGAAGAAAAGTTTGGAAAAACAGAAAGTTTAGTTCTGTAAAATACAACTACCCAGACCAAGCAAATGTATCTTGCAAAAGCCTTCTACTCGCCTCGGATAGTTCTACTTGCTCCTCTACCCTAACTGGAATGTTCTTACGTTTTTCCTCCACCATACCATTGCGTATCTTCCCTACGACGCTTTGGATCGCTTGGTTGTAATCTTCTCCGGTAAACGTTTTGTTAAGATGAATCTCTAGTGCATCGATCTCCGCATATGTGGTTGTCATGGGTTTTCGATCCCATAAAGAGACAAACATCTTATCATCTTGTGGATCATCAGAGATATTTGTAGTGCCAATGATTCCAATCAGTTGTTCCACTCCTGTTAAGAGATGTTCTCTGCTACAATCAGAAATTGGACATTTGTAGAGCTTATAAATAATAGCGTTTCTTGTCGGAATAGCTCTTAGACTATGTTTCCTACACAGAAAGTCTTTGTGTCCCTTTTTCCAATCTTCTTTTTCCAATTGGGAGGCATTGAAAAAATACAAAAAAATCTTTTCAGAGAAGAGGAATGATGGGATGGCAACTACAATAGAAACAAAGAACAAAAGAATTCTTTCAGAATTGACTTGTTCGACAAACTCGTAATTCACTCCATAGATACAACTCACGACTACAATGTTCATTAGAATATCATACAAAATTCTGCTTATATGTGGTGCTTGAAATTTACGAACCAATTGTCTTTCTAATAGTACCAGTCGGATGGTTGATAACAAATGCAATTGCCCGTTACCCATAAAAGCAATACCTAATGCGATGAGAATGAAAAATAGCAAAGGGCTACTAGAGAGAATATTATTATAATACAAATAATACATAGGATACAGACCCATAAGAGACGACAGACAAGAAATATAAATTCTCTCTCTTATTGCACCGATAGAAATCACTTCTTTTGCATGGATACTAGCAAATAGCAAAGAAATAGTCGGTGCTAAGAATATTACACCTACCGCTTGGATTAAAAACATAACAACAAACCCTACAATCCCTCCCGCAAGTAAACCTAGAAAAAATCCTAAAGTTTCAAATCGGTGCCCTATCCGTATTCCAACGATAAACCCAACTGCTCCTCCAATAGAAAAACCAAGAACTATTGCAAGGACGTCAGTAAATAGCAATCCGGTACCCGCTCCAATTAGCAAAAATATATATCTCAGGCCAGAACGAAGGTCTACTGTGTAATCAAGTATGTCTGCAATGGCAGTTTCAAGCAACCAACCTACTACATAAGCCAATAAAGCACTAGTGAATGCAGCTGCAGCGATTCGCGTCACTTGATGACTTTCTAGTACGTTTATAGCAATAACTCCATAGATATACACACTTCCCCAAATTAATGAAAACAACAGAATAGAATAAACATAAAAATGCGAATACCTGCTACGTGGCAAACAACGGAGTACCCAGATAGAGCTGATTAGAACATTCATAATGGCAAATACAATCATTGCAAACTCTAGCAAACCTGCAGTGTGATCTATTTCTCCCAATTCTTTTGTAATGTATATACCTACTGCTCCTCCCAGAAAAAATAGCATAGCTACCCAAATAGCAATTTCTAACCATAAAATTCCTGCGACTGCTGGCCAATGGTTTGCAGCAAACATTACCGCACAAATAAAGGCTGTACTTACGAGAATTTCTAAGTGTAAATTAGAATCAGCAGATGGGTATGCAAAAACCACCGCAAAGAATGTAACGACCGATAAGATACAAAATAAAAATATATCTTTTAAAAGTGTATGCCTCATTTCTTATACCGATTCCTTTTTTAATCATAGAACAATTTACCAAATGTATCTTGTAAAAGCCTTCTACTCGCCTCGGATAGATCTACCTGCTCCTCTACTCTAACTGGAATGTTCTTACGTTTTTCCTCCACCATACCATTGCGCATCTTCCCTACTACGCTTTGGATCGCTTGGTTGTAGTTTTCTTCGGTAAAATTTTTACTGTATTGGATCTCTAAAATATCCATTTCAGCGAATATCGCTTGTTGCGTTCTTTGATCCCATAAAGATACAAATTCGATGCCATCTTGCAGCTTCGTTATTAACCCTAGTTCAGCGAAGCTGCAAGATGGCATCGAATTTGTATCTTTATGGGATCAAAGAACGCAACAAGCGATATTCGCTGAAATGGATATTTTAGAGATCCAAT
>JBCCIA010000616.1:0-2596 GCA_039028475.1 Spirochaetota bacterium
AAGAGACATTCAAAGAATTGCGAAAAACTTTGAACAATAGTTATGATAGAGTGTACCAATCCCATATACGCCAATTGGAAAGTCGCAAAACCATCCAAAACGAAGCCTTTCCGACGTCTGAATGTATATTCCGTTCTGGTTTAGAAGAAAGAGAATTGCAAACATACGATTTAATCATTGCCTTAGGTGGTGACAATCATTTCACATACATTGGACACTATTGTATGGACTACCAAGTACCAATTTTAGGGTGCAATTCAGATGTAAAAACCTCTCTAGGTGCTCTATTGTATTTTTCACCACAAAGTCTAGTAGCAACGATACAAAACAATTGGCAAGGTATTTGTATTGAAAACTGGCCTTTGGTTTTTGCTAAAATTACCTATCCAGACAATAGCGTGGTAGAAACAATGGGCTGTATTTCTGAAATATCAATACGCAACAACAACCCCGATCTAATCAGTCACTATTACATCTCTTACCAAGATACTATAGAAGAACAAAAAAGTTCAGGAGTACTACTTGCAACGGGAGCCGGTTCAACAGGTTGGTACCAATCAGGACATTACAACCAGGATATCGACAAGTCCTTTGCCAAAGAATCAAATTTCTTCCAAGTATATGCGAGAGAACTAAGTAAATCAGCCAGGCGTAAATACAAACTAACAGATTTTCCTGTATACCAGGAGTGCACTTTTATATCCGATATGGATGGTGGTATTTCTATAGACTGTCTACCTGAAAGAGTGTATCCATTTCCACCTGGAACAATCGCCGAGTTCCAACTCTCGCAAAAAACCCTAACCGTACTCAAGCCCGCAGAATTAGCATAGCATCTCCATAAGAGAAAAATCTCATTTTGGCTTCGATTGCTTTATGGTATGCCTCTAAAATTAATTCTTTACCAGCAAAAGCAGCAACTAAAAGCAATAAACTGCTACCCGGTAAATGAAAGTTTGTGATCAAAGCCTCTGCTGCCTGCACAGTATCACCGGGAGATAAAAATAACTCTGTTTCTCCAGCACCTACTACATTTGTAAATGTTTTTTCTGTAGCAGAATAAATGGATTCTAAAACGCGTAACGATGTTGTTCCTACCGAAACGATACGTTTAGCATCCTTCTTTTGCAAGTTAAGCTTTTCGATGACTTTTTCACTAATATCATAACTTTCTCTATGTAAGGTTTTTGACTGCCACTGCTCTTCACTAATTGGAGAGAATGTTCCATAACCAATTTGTAGGTTGACAGCAGCAAATTCAACCCCCTGTTTTTTGAGTTCGTCTTTTAAAGCTAGCGTAAAATGCAAACCAGCAGTCGGAGCAGCTACCGATCCAGGTGTATCTGCAAAAATTGTTTGGTACCGTACCTCATCTTCCGTATTTGCTGCACGCTTGAAATACGGAGGGATAGGAGTCGTACCTAATCTCTCAAAATCTTCTTCTAATACGACACGATTGCTACGCAAGAACGAAACTTTGCTTTCTTGCCCCATAAAATAAAACTGAAGGTCTTGTGTATACTGGGGCAATAAACATTCGTTATAGCGCAATTTCTTAGGTTTGCGTAACATAACTTGCCACAAAAGAGAGTCATACGGGTCTTGTTGTAAAAACAATGCTTCATGTACCCTACCTTTTTCAGAATATAGAAATATACGTCTTTTGCTTACTCTGGTTCGGTTAAAAACTAAGAGATCTCCTAAGTTTAGTTCTTGCTTTATTTCATAGAAATGGGGAATAATTCGAATTTCTTGCTTAGGACAATCCACGACCATCAAACGAGAGGCATCACGCTGCTGGTTCGGATATTTTGCAATTAGATTTTCATCTAAATCAAAGTGATATTCTTTGAGAGTATCATGTAGATCTTTCATGTTTTCCTTACAAATTGTACGAAAATAAATTAAGCTGGACACAAATCAAACCTTTAGTATCTTTAGGCAGTATATCCTGATTTTTTTATTGAAAAGCATATGTATTGGAAAGAGCACATCCCATTTGGAGTCACTGGTAGTATCTGTTATTTAGATAACTCTCTACCCGATTCCCTAGCCACAGGCGAAATAAACGATTTTATCCATCTAAAACTTACCCAATACTATACCAAAAATATCAAACAAGTATTCTTAGTTTCCTCTGAGGAAAAACTAGACACTCACGAGTCTATTATAGATATGTTTGAAAAGGAAGGCCTACCCTGCGGCTTTTTTCGCTACCAAAGTTTAGAAAGAGATAAATCAGAATACCGCAGAGATACAGAAGTACTCGACTCCTTATTGTCTTTAACAAGTTCCTCTAATTTTGCCTTTTTATTTACTGAGTTAGAGACAAGAGACATATACTCTTTTCTTAGCAAGGCATTGCTTTACTTAAATCCAGAAATCCTTCCAGGAGACATTGTTTCCTATTTTACAGAATTAGACTGGGAGAAAGTTGAGTTAGAATATCTTGCATCCTTCCAAAAATACCTCAATACCCAATACTATCTTGACCGTGAAACCGACTTTTTCTTTCCGAAAGCCCATATTCGCCCATTAAAGGAATTCTTTCGCGAACAAAAGCCAGACCAGAAAATTTTAGAAAACTTAATCATCA
>JBCCIA010000617.1:0-2595 GCA_039028475.1 Spirochaetota bacterium
ATTACATGCCAGTCTCTTAATAAAAAAATTATTTATTTATTACGCTTAGCATACAAAATAGATTGAAAACTTTACTACGCTGTGTTACCTTGTATCTCTATGGATTCCCTTTCGGGTGTAACGTCTGACATTTTATTTCGTAGCGAATTGCAACACAATACCTTACACTTCTATTTTCAGGGTAGTTTAGACTCCAAAACAACGGGAAAGGCCTGGCGTTTGGCATTTGCAAGTCTATCTGAAAATGCTGGGCATAATTTAGTTATAAACTGTAAGAACCTCCTATACTGTGATGGTTCTGGAATAGGTCTTTTATTCCAGTTGAAACAATCTAGCAAAAAAGACAAGCGAACCTGCGAATTTCTCTTCTTAAAAGAACAGTACAGCCAACTCTTACAACAATTTCCAGAGGAAGGTTGGCTGGATGCGAAAATTTCAGCACCAGTTCGTTACAATCGCATAGAACAAATTGGCTCTAAAACACAGAGCATTACTAAAAATCTAAAAGATTCGATTGGTTTTTTAGGAGAATTGGTCTACATTGCCGGAAGACTTCTTCCTTCTCCGCAAGTAATTCGCTGGAAAGACTTCTGGCGTATAGCCGAAAATGCTGGTGTCAACGCGTTTCCCATCATTGCCTTGATTGGCTTTCTTTTAGGACTTATCATGTCATTCCAATCAGCAATTCCTATGCAACGCTTCGGAGCAGAGATCTTTGTAGCAAACCTGGTCTCCATTTCTTTATTTCGTGAATTAGGCCCCCTCATGACAGGAGTCATTCTAGCAGGGAGAACCGCATCATCCTTTGCCGCTGAACTGGGAACGATGAAAATCAACGAAGAAATAGATGCATTCACAACAATGGGTCTCAAGCCTACACAGTTTTTGGTGATCCCGCGCTTACTGGCCGCCCTGTTTGTTACACCATTTCTAGTAATTTTTTTCAATCTTTTCGGTCTAATGGGCAGCGCACTTGTCATCATGAGTTTTGATTATCCCTTAGTTACATTTGTCAACCAGGTAGTCCGTGCTACAGATTACGGTGACCTTTTGACGGGGCTCTTCAAGGCTATGGTTTTTGGCATGTTGGTTGCCGGCATCGGTTGCTTCCAAGGTCTCAAGACAGGTACAGGTTCCAGTGCAGTGGGAGAATCGACTACAAAATCGGTTGTAAGTGGCATCATCATCATTGCAATTACCGACGGTATCTTCTCGGTAATGTTTTTCTACCTTGGGATTTAGCATGCAACTGGAGCCACAAGCACTTATCCAAGTGAAAAACTTGCATGTTTCTTTCGGTACAAATATCATCATAGATGGAATTGACTTTGATGTATTCCCCGGGGAAATCTTTATCATCCTCGGTGGCTCTGGCTGTGGCAAAAGTACCTTATTGAAGCACATGATAGGTCTTCTACAGCCTAAGGAAGGAGAAATCTGGATCGATAAGGAGAATATTGTTACAGCAGAAGGAGCGGAACGTAGCCAAATTTTGAATAAGATTGGTGTAATGTACCAAATGGGTGCTCTTTTTGGCTCTATGAACCTGCTGGAAAATGTCTCTTTGCCTTTGGAAGAATTCACCGACCTTCCCCCTGAGGCTATCCGCTTGGTAGCCCAAATGAAGCTAAAACTAGTTGGCTTGGAACAATTCCTCTACCATATGCCAGCAGAGATCAGCGGCGGTATGAAAAAACGAGCGGCTATCGCCAGAGCAATGGCATTAGACCCGAAAATCCTTTTTTTGGACGAACCTTCCGCTGGTTTGGACCCTATTACTTCAGCCGAACTAGACAACTTAATCATCCGCTTAGCGAGAAACTTAAATATGACCTTCGTTATCGTTACCCATGAGCTGCCTAGCATCTATGCAATTGCAGATAGGGTGATTATGTTGGACAAACGGGTGAAAAAGATCATTGCAACTGGCAAACCACAAGAACTACGTGATACGAGTACCGATGCATGGGTACGCCAATTCTTCCACCGAGAAGCCGAGATCAATTAAAGAGAGAGCGATATGAGTAAAAAAACAAATTTCTATAAAATTGGGCTTTTTGTCATTTCTGGAATGACTGTTCTAATCTTACTTATCATTATCCTGGGAGCACGTTCCATGTTTGAAAAAAAATACGTTGTGGAAACGTATTTCGATGAATCCGTACAAGGTTTAGACATTGGTTCGCCAGTAAAATTCCGTGGCGTTTCGATTGGCAATGTAACAGAAATTACCTTTGTGCAAGACAAGTACAAATTCAAAACAAATTCAAAAGCCTTTGAACAGGCACGTTATGTATTAGTTCGTATTGCGCTAAAAGACTTATTTCACTTTGAGGATAACAAACAGTCACGTCAAAAACTCCAGAGTATGATAAACCAAGGCTTACGTGTTAAGATCACTACCAAAGGCTTAACGGGCCAAGCCTACCTGGAATTAGATTATATCAGTATTGGCGAAAATGATGATTTAAGCTTTTCTTGGAAACCAGAAGTGTTTTATATCCCCTCTACTAAAAGTACCTTCACCAAAATAGGTGCCTCGATAGATGAATTTGTCAAAAAGTTAGATAAATCCAATATCCAGGATATGCTGAA
>JBCCIA010000618.1:0-2593 GCA_039028475.1 Spirochaetota bacterium
CTTGACTAAACCAGACTTTAAAGATACAATATTTGTATTAAAACTATTCTTTAAGGAGCAAAAAATGAAATTTTTACTTTTGAGTTTATTGGCAATGGTTGCTGCCGTAGCTTGTGGGAGTAAGGGAAGGGTAAAGGATATTGCTAAATGGCCACGAAAACAAGGATCTAGAGAAATGGAGACAAATAAGAAGTTAAGTGCGGTTTTACAAAAACTGCATAAAGAATCAGATAGCGAAACATGGAAGATTTTTTGGAATTTGCGAAAGGGAATTTTTCGTCCTTTAAAACCTGAAGACATGAAAGATACCTATATTGCGCTTAGTGCGGAGCAAGGCAAGTATATATACGATTTGGTAGTTGCTCATAAATCAAAAAGGATCGTAGAATTTGGAACATCCTTTGGTATCTCTACACTCTACCTTGCCGCTGCGGCCAAAAAAAACAATGGTTCTGTGGTAACTACGGAAATTCTTCCCGAGAAGGTGAAAGTGGCAAGAAAGAATTTTGCAGATGCAGGGATGAGTAGTTATATCGAGGTGAGAGAAGGGGATGCACTAAAAACCTTAGAAGATTCTCCTGAGCAAATAGACTTTATCGTCCTTGATGGATGGGCAGATCTGTATGTCCCCTTGTTAAAAAAGCTTGAGCCAAGGATGAAAGATGGTTGTATTATCATAACCGACAACACCAACTTCTCAACTACAAAAAAATTTGTTTACCAATACCTACGTGAAAATACTCACTACTATTCCAGTGCTGCTCCTGTCGGTGCTACAGAATTTAGTGTTTTTAAAAAAGAGATATAAAGGTATATCAATCACTAGAAGGATTGGTAGCAAATACATTTGTCCAATAATAGCCAAAGCTACTAGAGTCTGTAAAAGCACGTCCAATGCCGTGGTGGGTCAAATTGCAATTTTCTATGTTTGCTTTGTGGCCTGAACTATTCAACCATTGGGTGAGTGTACTAGAGGCAGCAGAACTTCCAGCTGCGATATTTTCTGCTGCAGATGAATAGCTAACCCCTGCATTGGTGATTCTTTGTGAGAACGATGTTCCGTCTTGGCTGTCATGTGAAAAATAATTATTACTTGCCATATCCTCGCTGTGGCATCTGGCAACACCACCTAGACCGGCATGGTAGGTTAGGGTTGAACAACCTACGGAAGTACGGTGTTCATTGATAAGGGTATGAAAACTCGCTTCTTCTGTTGTGAGAGAGCTCTCGGAAAGGTTGGAACAAGAAGTGGCACTCGCACTTGCAGCAGCACTACTGGCTGAAGCTAACACAAGGCCAGAAAGTAAGTTGTTTCTATCTTCTATTTGTTGTTTATCAGATGAGCATTCACTATCTGTTGTCATAAGTTCATTGAGCATATTTGCACTCAACACATCACCTGTACAAGAAGCAATTTTTTGTACACAGGCGTTTTGCATAAAAGACAAAACTATGATTATGGAAGAGATTACCAGGTTACTTTTCATTTCTACCCTCTTACAATGAAGGAAAAATATACTTATAGTCTGTCAAGATCTAAAAATCTTTTTTATGCTGTTTTTCGCAGCTGATTCGTTGCACCGTGTATCTTAGAAACAAAAACACTGGATATTTTATTGATACTATTAAAAATTTACCAATGTTTTAAGTAGTTTTGCTATATGCAAAGTTGTTATATATAGCTAGATATTTACCAGTAAGGAATATACATGCAGTTGACTCATTCTCTTTTCTCATACCTTTCCCTTTTCTTGTTATTGCTTGTACTCAATTGCCAGCCAAGTTATTCAAATAAAAAGCCTCTGAAAGCGGTACAAGGAGTACTAGACCTAGGTTCTTGGGATTTTGACAAAGATGGGCCTATTCAGCTAGCTGGACAATGGGAATTTCACTGGAACAAATTCTTGCACCCCCAATCAAAAACCAAGGACATTGCTAATAATACCATCCAAGAAAATTTTCCTAGATATATTCTAGTCCCAAAGGCTTGGAATGATTTCCAAAACAATGGTAAAGCAGTAGGTTCTTTTGGTTACGCCAGCTATCGTTTGCAAATTAAGACAAACAGCAAAAAATCTCTGGCATTGCGGTTTAAGAAAATAGCAACAGCCTACCAAGTTTTTGTGAATGGCAAATTCCTTGCAAAAGTAGGACTTCCGGGAAAAACACAACAAACGTCTACACCACAGTATCGCTCACAAGTAATTGATTTACCTAGCATCGATGCTGGTAAACACATGGATCTTCTGCTGCATATCTCTAATTTTTACCATAAAAAGGGAGGAGCCTGGTCTAATATAGATTTTGGAGAGAAAAAGCAAATCCATGCCATAGAAAGAAGAAGTCTGAGTTTCGATTTATTTCTTAATGGTTGCTTCCTAATTATGGGGTTTTATCATTTAGGATTGTTTCTACTCAGGAAAAAAGACAGGTTTACCCTTTATTTTGGTTTATTTTGTCTGCTAATGTCACTCCGCTCTCTCCTGCTGGAAGAAATTTCTTTTTACCATCTATTTCCTCAGGTGCCTTTCCAGTGGGGCCTAAGTATTGATTATGTAACTTTTTATCTGGGAACTCCTATTTTTGTTTTGTA
>JBCCIA010000619.1:0-2557 GCA_039028475.1 Spirochaetota bacterium
AAAATAAAAATGAATAAATAGAATGGAACTGTTGTAAAAAGTGGAAGAAAAAGCAGGCTGTGGTTTGATCCGAAAAAAGAAGCAACAGAAACTGTGTTTACAAACAAAACCCTTAGATTTTTCATATAGGCCATGAGTTCCAAAATTCTATACACCGAATTATCTAAAAGCAAGAGACTTCTTGCCGTGCTATCTCTATCTGTCTTTGCCGGATATCCCCAATCCTTTGATCAACGCAGGAGAACAATTCTTAGTATTCTCAGCCGAACTCTATCTCTACACAAAGCCTTAATCAACTAAGAATCATTGCCAATCACTCAGAAAGAAACACCCGTGAGACTGTCCAATAAAGCCCCACCAGGGCTATTAAGGTGGAAGCAGGTATAACTATGCTATCTCGGTACCATTTTCGATTGCGAAATCTACCAATTGTGAAAAATGCGATCAGGACAACCACGAGTTGTCCCAACTCTACCCCTATATTGAAAGATATTAGCGATGTCATAAAATGACCCTGTGGCATTCCAAGCTTTGCTAAAACTCCGGCAAATCCCATTCCATGCAATAAACCAAAAGCAAAGATAACAAAAGGCCGCCAGGGTTTCATCTCAGATATGAATACATTCTCGATGGCAATAAAGACAATCGAAAGTGCGATCAAAGGTTCCACAATATGCGCGGGTAGAGCAATCATATTATTGATCGTTAGTGCGAGTGTAATGGTATGTGCCACCGTAAACATGGAAACTTGCAACAAAAGAGTCTTGAACTTGCTACTCAGCAAAAAAAGTCCTAAGACAAACAAAATATGATCCGAACCCTTGGGCAATATATGATCAAAACCTAGACGTGAATAAATTGCAGCAACTTGCGTAGAACTTAACTGTTCCGTAACTTCTTCCGGGATATAATCATAAATATCATGGGAAGAAGCCGCAAAAGGTAGAATAATCAAAATTAGCACAAAACAGAGATAGTATTTCATATTCTTTTCTAGGAAGTTGGTATCTTCCATCTTATTAAAAGACCGTTTAAAAGCAAGAGTCTTCTTATGATTACCCTGGAAATACACTGACAAACAAAAGCAGAATAAATAAACAAAGTGATTTTAAATTGGCTGGAGCAGCAAGGTATACATAATGTATAGAATATTCATATACCAATTGCAACCACACAATTCCTACCGGCCTCTTTAGCTTGGTAAAGGGCTTCATCCGCTCCCTTGAAAAAGTCTTTCTCATCCGTCTGGTACAAAGACACTCCGAAGCTAGCTGTAACTTTTAAATCTTTAGAAAAAGTATGGTTTGCGACAACACTCCTCATTCTCTCTGCAACTTTTGTTGCTGTTGCTACCGTTATTCCCAGTAGTAGAATGATAAACTCCTCACCACCCCAACGAATAGGAACATCACGCTTACGACAGTTGCTTTTCAGCACTTGGGAAAACTCAACAAGAATCGTATCTCCCATATCATGACCATAGGTATCATTGATCTTTTTAAAATAGTCAATATCAGCCATTACAATCGATATAGGTATACTTTCTTTGACTAAAAAAGAAATTTTAGTATTCTGGTAAAGATCAAAGAAATGTTTGTTGTACCAAGAAGTTTGTGAATCTTGGATAGAAAATCGCTTATCTTCTGCACTACGAACCCCTTTACGAACCCGGGCTTTCAATTCATCTAGGTTGGATGGTTTGACCATATAATCATCCGCTCCACTATCGAGACCATCCACAACGGAGTCTTTTTCTGAGGTTAGCATGATTATATAAACAGGGTGGTTACGTGGTTCTGTACGGATTAGCCTACAAACTTCTAATCCAGGAAGGCCTTCTATATACAAATCCAATATAATAACATCAGGAATATTTTCCTCCAACAAATTCAAGGCTTCCTTTCCATCAGAAGTAGAAGTTACGAGATAACCTTCTTTTTCCAACACCCTGGTCAACAAAAGAGAGGTTTCTGGGCTATCTTCTACGAGTAAAATTTTATTCTTTCCGTTCATTTGATCTTATAGTATACCTGTTTTCCTAAAAATGTATCATAAATCTTCCTATTATTTTTTTGACAATAGTACTGTACGCTTGCTTGCAACTGGTAGCGGTGTGGATTTGCAAAAAAAGCTCTTACAAACACCCGCAACCAAATAGGCAAACCTTGCAACAGAGAAAGCGAACCATTCCATGTATAAGAGGTAGTAAGCCAGCACTTTTTATGAAATAACATTTTCCCTTTTTCTAGCAAGGTACCATTGCCGATCTTTGCCTTCAAATACTTTTTAGCGAGTACCTTAGTAATTTTTCCTGAATCTAACATTCTTCCATGACGGTCTCGTACAATAAAGGTTCGTATACTTTTTCCTCTCTTGTTCTGATAACCATAAAGAACAAAGTTTTTTCCCTCTGTAAAAGCTCGGGTGATTTGCCATCGATTGGCAATTTTACCAAAGGAGTAGTTTGTTAAGATATGCTCCATACTACCTTTGCCGCGAAGGTTGTATTTCTTGCCTTTATACTTTACGAAGCCATGTGCATTCACAAAAGAAAAAA
>JBCCIA010000620.1:0-2545 GCA_039028475.1 Spirochaetota bacterium
GGTTTAGATATGGGTAGGCGGCCGGAATCTTTTCGTCTCATTTTTCGCCTTCTGCAAAAATAGAAAAAATCTTACAAGAAGTAAAACGGAAGCCTACTACCCCAGAGGAAGAGACACATAAAAAAGAAGAAATCGATGATCTAGAGCTTATTTCACAGGACTCTTTTGAATTTGCTGGCATCGCTGAGTGGGAAATTAGTGACAATCCTTTTCCTTCTGAACAGATAAATGCCCAACCAGTAGAGCAGGCTCACTTGGATGATGGAAAGGAAGATTCCGCCAGTCAGAATCAATATTTGAATGAAATTATTAAAAGTCTAGAAACAATGAATGAAAGAATTCTATCTGCCTTGGATGATGTAGAAGTTTCAAATATTTTCTTGCTAACTGGCGATCCTTCCGAAAATAAGAATATTATTGGGAATTTTAAGAGAGAATTCTCCCATGATATTGTTTTTGAAACAAATAGTATTCGTGAGAAATACAATGAAATACTGAGTTATCCTCGTGAAATGAAATACTATGTAGCCCAGTACAGTCTTGGCAAACAGAGTATTTTGCACCAAATGCCAAATGATGATGAAAGATACAATCGGATTTTACGTTGGGAGCTGACCGAACGGTTACAACAAAACTCATTATCCTTAAGAAAGATGTTGTATAATTTATTAACGATTCTCAATATGAAAAAAGAAAATGAATCTGAATTGACAGATAACGCAAAACGAGAGCTATTTCAGGGAGCAAAGAACTCTATCCTTTTTTGTATACAAGGGATTAGCGTAGCAGAAGAAAAATTACAGAATTGGCAAAAAAATTACAGGGACTGAACACGTTGTATGGACAACCTAAGCAAGGCAGAAATTGAAAAGGCAATTGATAAGATTCGTAAAGAATACGAAAGACTTTCTAAAGAAGATTCACAAATTTTCAATGTATACCCTTTTGAAAAAAGATACACGCAGATTTTAGTACAAAGGGCAAATGTGCAAAGGTTTATTAGGGATGAAATAATTTTTTTGGATCAATTAAAAAATAAATACAATGCAAAAAAGAAAAAGATGGAAGCTGCTAAGGGGGAAACCATCGATAAGATTTTGGCCGAACAAGAGGCTAAGATTCAGAAATACAAAAAGATTGATTTTCACCCTCTGGTAAAAGCTGAAATCAAGTACTTTTATGGTGCCATTGTTGCGTTTACCAGCCACGAAATACAATTTCTCTACCGAATCTTTCGCGGAACCCCTGAGATGAATCAGATACAAGAACCAGTATATATCATTGAAAAAGTTGGGCTTACACGTTCCGGCAAGCTATCTCCCAAAATGTCCGAGCATATGAATATGGTACAAGACGCGAAAGGAAGTAATAGTATTGTAGAAAGAGAATCCCAATTGTTACTTAGAGAGACCTGCAAAGCTCTTTATGATACCTGTGCTATGCTAGAGGATTTCTTACGTACCAAAAGGGTGAAACCTGAGCAAATCATACGATTCCAAGAGGGAGATGCAAAAGGGTTGGTAGACAAATACCAAGGTCATACAAACCAAATGGTTATTGATGAGATCATCCAAAAAGCCCATCAAATTATTTTTGATTTTAGAATGGACTCACTCATTGGTTTGAAACGCAAAGAATCTAGAGCAGTTAGCCCTAGTTAAAATAAAAGGAGATTGTGATGCAGGAGAAATTTCAAGTAGTTGTTATTGGTGGTGGACCTGGCGGTTATGTGGCTGCGATTAGAGCGAGTCAACTTGGCTTCTCTGTTGCAGTTGTAGAAAAAGAGAGTATGGGAGGAGTCTGTCTTAACTGGGGCTGTATCCCAACTAAGGCATTATTACAAAGTGCTCACTTGTTGCAAGAAATAGAAAAAGCATCTACGTTTGGAATTGTTGCCGAAAAACCTAAACCTGACTTTCCAGCCATTATACAACGTTCTCGGGGAGTCGCTGATCAGATGTCTAAGGGTGTTACTTTCTTGATGAAGAAAAATAAGGTAACCGTTTTTTCGGGAGAAGCAACGTTCACAGATCCTCATACGATTCGAATCAATGGAAAGGATAAAATACAAGCAGATTATTTTATTATAGCTACCGGAGCACGCGCGCGCGAATTTCCTGGGGTACCTTTCGACAAAGAAATTATTCTTTCAAGCCGTGAAGCTATGGTGGAAAAACAGATACCTGGGCGTTTGGCTATTATTGGAGCAGGAGCTATTGGTGTAGAGTTTGCTGACTTTTATGCATCTATGGGTTCGGATGTGACAATTATTGAATATTTACCACATGTACTGCCTAACGAGGATAGTGAAGTTTGTGTTGCACTTGAGAGATCATTCAAGAAAAGAAATATTACCATGAAACTATCTTCTTCTGTCACAAAGATTGAAACTAAAAATTCTAAAGCATTTCTCAGTATAAAACCTAATTCTGGAAAAGAAGACGAAGAAACTTTGGAGTTTGATAAAGTAATCGTGGGAATTGGGTTGTCACCCAATACAGTTGGTATTGGTTTAGAAGAGGGGGGAGTAAAGTTAGACTCTAAA
>JBCCIA010000621.1:0-2530 GCA_039028475.1 Spirochaetota bacterium
AGATAAAATGATATAAAACAAAATACGAATGTTTCTCTTAAGCTTGGAAAGGTATAGAAGAATGGTGTAAGTTAATTCTTAAATTTCCTTCCTTGTCCATAAGATACCCAAAAGTATATTCAACTTTTGTTTCGCTACCATCGGTACCCGTGAAATAGTAATTCCCCATTGCAAGAGCTGTATCACCATGAATGACAACATCACTATTTTCAAATCTTACCTTAGTCCATGGTTGGATCGCAAATCCTCCGTCTTCTGGACAAATACCATTGGTAGCCACAAAATAAGAAAGTGCAGAGTCTTTCGTAGAACGAAACTGCTCCTTGACCGCTTTTGTAGGTTTGAATAAAACAGGTGAGTGATCGTACGCATAGAGCGTATCAATATGTTCTTTAGCTACTGCTTCGTAATCACCTTTTTCTGTGAATACAGCACCAATCTTAACAATCCCAGCACCCCATTTGCTTTGGATTTCCTCGACTTTTTCTTTTGTAACACTATATCGTGAAGCCATAACTTCTCCTTCCTATTGAAAATTACTGTACGTCATCTTACTTACAACTACTCTCGGCATAAAAATGCTAATGTCTTGAGAATAATTCTTTACTTTCCGGTGATACTTTTGTATTGGGTTCCTAACTGCAAGTATTTTTTATATTCAATCTAAAAAAATAAAGTTTTACAGATTTTTTGTAACAACTCCAGTCTATAGTAGTAAAAATGGAAAATAAGTATACCCACGCAATCATCTTAGACTTCGAGGCAACATGTGACGAAGAACAAAAACCAGAGCCACAAGAAATCATCGAATTCCCTTCGGTTTTGCTATCGCTAGTAGATGGCAAAGTGATTGATACATTCGAGTCCTTTGTACAGCCGCAACACCATCCGATTTTAAGTGATTTTTGCAAACAACTCACTTCCATTAGACAAAGCGATGTAGAACAAGCAGAAAGCTTTCCTAAGGTATTAGAAAAACATATGGCTTGGTTGGATGGGCATTCCCTTACACAGCACAATGCACTCTTTGTTACCTGCGGGGATTGGGATTTACAACAGGCTTTTCCACGCCAATGTGCAGCTTCTAAACCAATTATAGAATTCCTGCCACCCATTTATAGGCAATGGCAAAACATAAAGCGAGCCTTTTGTAAGGTTGAGAAGATAGAAAAAGCTCCCGGAATGGCTGGAATGTTACAAGCCTTCTCTTTACCATTGCAAGGACACCACCATAGAGGAATCGATGATTGTCGCAACTTAGCAAATCTGTACAAAAAACTTTTGCAAAAGGGAGCCAAAACAGAGATAACAGCGACAATCCACTTGAAAAAGTACCCCCCCATTCGTTTGCGGCTTAAGCACAAAGAAGTGGTTCAACAAGTAATTTTGCAACATAGAAATATAGAAACTTTGCGGGCTCTAGCTCAAAAAGCATTTAAGCAGAAAGTAAAGCGATTGAGTAAAAATAACGGTAGTGTGTTGCAGGCAGAAGATTTTATCAACCTCCAACCACTCGAAGAAATTATCGTAAACTGAACACTGGGCTAAAACGAACTTACACACTGAATTTTAGCCCAGTAAGTCCTTATTTACGCAATTCTCAAAGTTTGGTACCTATCTTTGATAAAATCGGTGAAAAAACTCCCCTTAGACGAAGCTCCCAAAAGGTGCTTGAAGATTTTTTCAGGAACTCCTTGGTAGTCATACACCCCTCCCTGGTAAAAGACTATTCGCAAAGTTCTCTCGACGCTGTTATAACAGACCGTTTTGATATTTGTTGATGTTACATTTTGACAAACCATTGTAGGCTCCTTTCTGATTCGTTTTATCCAGTATAGTGATAAAGCGGACAGATTAGGAGGGAGTGGCTGACTAATTTTACTTTTTTTGAAAAAATTTTAGCGAATCAGATTTTCTCTCCTAGTGATCCTTTTTCCGAGAAAAGATATTGGAAACTTTATCGCCCAGATTTTCGAACCAGTCTTCTATGGGTTTTATAACTTTTTGCACCTTTGCGTCGATCTTATCGAGTTCGTCTTCAAAATCACCGACCTGCTTGTTCATTTCTTTTTCCATTTTTTGAAAGCCTTCCTTCAGCCCCTCTTTCGGTTGTTGTTCTCTCTCATCCATAGCATTTCTCCTCTTTTCACTCATGATCCTTCGAAGATGAGCACTTACAAAGTACCTGTATATTGCAAACCTGCTGCGCGTGAGCATTGATTCACAGTGGCAGGCGGCTACACCAGAAGTACAATCCGAGCAGGAAGAAAGATTATGCTCAGCTGTTTTTTGCAACCCGGAGGTCAACTACTCTGAAGCTGAAGGTTAGACTCAAAACCATTTTCCCATACGTTTCGTTGGATGGAAGCTGAGCGCAATTCATAATATGTTTTTGAACTTTTCAGTTCATATGAAACATTTGAAGGAAAACTTACCAAATGTAAGAAGAGTGTAGGGCATGACAAGATTGCACGTGAGGAGAAACCTCCACATTCATTCCCACATCCTTACCTATAGAGATATTTTTACA
>JBCCIA010000622.1:0-2523 GCA_039028475.1 Spirochaetota bacterium
GAGCATCGCAATTTCTTCGGGCTTGAGGTAGATATTGCCCATCAACATACGCCACATACGAGTCATAAAGGGTAGGTATTTGAATAAACTTTCTATTTCTAAACGATCTAATTCTTTTTGCTCGTCATTTTCCAGTAAATTCTTAATATTCATCCTTTCTAAAACTCGTAGATCTATATCGTCACCAGTAACCTTATACTTTTTCTTTGCTGTATTTACTGCTGATTTGACACATTGCTTATGCAGAATAAACTCGAAGTAGGCTTCTCTTTTGTCGCTGTACTCCGCATGGTAGATATTCTCATTAGAAATAATGTGAGGAATCAATTCCTTGTCTAGAGGTTTGCCATTTACGCGGATGTTATTTACATCAATTAGCTTGCCAGCATTGAGAAGTAGTTTTAAGATTTCATCTATCTTCTCTTTTAGCTCTCCCTTTTGCAATTCCTCGTGGTAATTTTCATAATAGCTACTTAGGATAACTAATTCTTCTAAGAGAGTTTTTTGGTCTGCATAGGAATCATCGACATAGCGCAATAAATCGCCGGCCAAATGACCAAATTCTTTGTATTCCTCTTCGCTAAAATCAGATACGACACCTAATTTTTGCAATGCAGGGACGATCTTTGACCGCATGTACTCGACATAGATTTCAATTCTCTCGATGATTTCGTCTTTTTCATTGTAGAGGTAGATATATCGGTTAGGCTCTTTGCTGGTTTTATCATTGTGGAAGCTGAGTAGTACCTTCTCTTCCACCAGCTTCTTGAGGACTGGTTGTAAGTGGTTTTCGCGTGTAGATTCTTTTTGATCCTTGCGAACATCATTCGGGCATTTGAATAGATCAGCGATATCTGCTGATGCGTATGTTTCATGGAGTTGGTTTGCATCAATTTTGCTAAAAATAAACTCTTTAAAAATAGAGCCGGTAAACAAATCTCTTTTATCTTTGCCTTTCTTGATAGATTCTACGCTGTAATCATTGATGCCATTGATATACCTCTGGGCTGAACCAGAATCCATATTGGTAGGCCGGGCGTATACTGTATTGCGAGCTACAATCTTAGACATATAGGTAGATTTGGAACCCATATTTGGATCGTATTCTACAGAGGTAATCTTTTTGATTAGGGGAGGGTTGTGCTTGAAGGCAAGTTCATGCAGCAACTTTTCGGCCTGTTCTTCCTCTAAACTTACCTCTCGCATCAACTGGGCAGTATTTGGCAAAGCCTTGTTTGCTAAATACTTTTCTGTCCAATCAGATATGACCAGAAAGAGTTTATGAATTCCTTTATAGCTAAAGTCCCTAGCTTCTAAACCTTGGATTAGCTGCAAAGCAGCATTATAATCTATGACACGAGTATTTTGTATTCCTGAATCTTCCAATGTAGCCTACATATTATGAATTTAGATAACCTTTCTTATAAACCAATTCCGCATTGAGAACCGCCGCACCGGCAGCTCCTCGCACTGTGTTGTGACTGAAAACGACATACTTGAAATCAAAAATGGGGTCTTCCCGCAAACGGCCAATCGTTACCGCCATACCATTCCCAGAATTCAAGTCTAGACGTGGTTGCGGTCGATCCGGCTCTTCCCGATAAATGATAGGAAACTTAGGTGCAGTTGGAAGTCCTAACTCCTGTGGTTCGCTTTGAAACTCTTGCCAGACTTTTTTGATCGCAGCAAGCTCTACTTTTTCTTTTAGTTTCACGGACAAACAAACGGTATGGCCATCAAATACAGGAACACGGTTGCAATGAGCCGAAATTTTAAAATCTGCCGGTACAATTTCTTGGCTCTCCACTTTTCCGAGACATTTCAAAGGTTCCATTTGCGCTTTTTCTTCTTCTCCACTGATAAAAGGTACAATATTACCCAGTATATCCATAGAGGGAACACCGGGATAACCGGCTCCAGAGATAGCTTGCATCGAAGTGAGCATGACAGAATCTATACCGTAACGTTCGTATAAAGGTTTGAGAGTGAGGGTAACACCCATAATGGTACAGTTTGAGTTGGTGATGATCTTTCCTGGAGTTGTTTGGTATTGGAGAACATCTAAATGGTCGGCATTGACTTCCGCCGAAAGAATAGGGATATTTGCCGTATAGCGGTGGTTTCTCGCGTTGGAAATGACAACAACACCTGCTTCCGCAAATTCGGATTCCACACCACCAGCCACACTACTATCCATACCGGAAAAAACTAGTTGTACTTTTGCCATTTCACTCGGTTTGCACGTAGTGATGGTGAGGTTTTGCACATATCCAGGGATGTCACCTGACACTTTCCAACGAGAACTCATGAGCTCACCGTATTTTTTCCCTGCACTTTTTTCGGAAGCCCCTAGGGCGATTACCTCAAAAAACGGATGGTTTTCTAATAACTCTACAAACCGCTGGCCAACAGTACCTGTTGCACCTAGTATTCCAACCTTGATTTTGTTCATGTTTTAAATAGAATCCCTCAATTTTGATATTTTTTTTGGGAAGGTCCTCGTATAAAGTACTTTATTTTAAA
>JBCCIA010000623.1:0-2523 GCA_039028475.1 Spirochaetota bacterium
ATTCAATCCCCAAATCGAGATAGATTAATCACTAACTGTAAATTATGCATGAATGCGAGCTTGAACAACTAAAAAAATAGTCAAGTCTTATTGTTTTGAATCTTATCACGGCATGAACAAAGAAATCCACTTATCCCTAACATCCAAAAATAGCCACAAAATTTTTCTTCCTCTTGGTCAGGGGAGTTTGGCTATTGGAACGATGGACATGGACAAAAAGTTGTTTGATGTCTTGGTGGAGGAAAACGCAAAAATCAATTGGGATGCATTTAACACCCATTTCACCGGACACGGAGAACAAAACAAAGATAAACACCTCTATGGTGATTGGCCACGTTTTTTCTATTATTCTGGAGATGACATTGGCTTTACAAAGTGGACAGAAAAACGACACACTGAAGATTTTTCCTGGACTCCACAAAATCCAGTCTCTGCAAATTTCACCAAATCCTATATAAGAAATTTAAAGATACATTCTAATAATACCACCATCAAAATAAAGTTGGGCAAGACTATCACAAACCTCACACTCTCCGGTACTATCGAAAAGTTTTCCATCCAATCTAACGACGGAATTACCTCACTAAACCTCCAACCCAATATTCTCGAAAAGGAAACTTACCAAGTACCCAAGATCCCTCATTTTGAAAATATAAGCAGTTTAGATATAACTACAAAACCCCTGGGACAACCTCTTGACTGCAAAAGCCTGCTACAATTTAGAAAAGTCACCAACTTGAGTTTATCCGGCAACCTCACCAACCTGGTATACTTGCAACATTTAGACAAATTAAAAAGATTAGCCATACGCTATGCACCAAATCTAACGGATCTACCTGCATTGCAGGAATGGAAAAGCCTAATATCCTTCATCGCATGGAATGTAGAGGAAAGCAAAGGCAAACTACTGCGAAAAGAACTCAAAAACTTAGCCAGAGAAAGACAACTAGAGTATTCCTCTGTTTCCCAGCTACGAAAAACGATATGGTTTACTACAGAATATGGGATTCCATTTTTCGCATGGACTGGTAAACAAGCAAAACTCGCCGTCAAAATCTACAAAGCCACCGTCAAAAAATTACAAAAAGCCAAAACAGAAACAGAGATAAAATACTTCATCCAGGAATTTACCAAAACATTCAATGACTTCGCAAACATAGAAACTACAGAACGAGAATACATCGCAGAAGCAGTAAACCAACTCAGACAAGTGCCAATGATAAAGATTGATACAAACAAAACAAGCCAATGGTTTGACGAATGCAGAGAGTATTAAAAACTAATTGCAAATTTATGGAAAAACAACAAAAGAAGTGCGAGAAATAGCTTTTCTTAACATACTATATTAGGATTTTACCACTATGAAATATTCCATAGAACTAGTACCAAGACAGATAGAGCAACTCGAAGTCGATATAAAAACTATACAAAAATACCAAAGGATTGAGTACATCAACATACCTGACTTAAAACGCTTTAAAATTAGAAGCTGGGAACCTGTAGAACTTGTAAACAAATACAAATACTCTTTCATACCACATCTCAGATCGATTGATTTCAATATAAACGACATGTCAAAAATTGAAAATATCATCACTCAGCATGATTTAAACAAAATACTCTTAGTTACTGGCGACCCACCGCAAGATATGAGCTATGAAGTATTTCCCACTTCCACATTAGAGCTGT
Source organism: Spirochaetota bacterium (assembly GCA_039028475.1). Classification (GTDB taxonomy): domain Bacteria; phylum Spirochaetota; class Leptospiria; order Leptospirales; family Leptospiraceae; genus JBCCIA01. Next base: position 1,690 of record JBCCIA010000623.1, read on the forward strand.
GTAAAAAGCTTAAAAACACTTTTCCGGAACTCACAATTTATGGAGCTATAGATCCTTACCGAAGTAACATCAAAGATGAAATCGAATATCTGAATCAAAAAATAGACCAAGGCTTTGATGGGTTCTTCTCGCAACCTTTTTTCGATTTACGCCTACTCGAAATATTCCTAGAACAGTATGAGAGTTATGAAATATTTTGGGGAGTCAGTCCTGTAACCAGTGTAAAATCGAAAAACTATTGGGAAACCAGAAATAGAGCTACTTTCCCTAATGTATTCCAACCAACATTAGAATGGAATATCAATTTTGCAAAACAAGTCATACAATACCTAAAAGATAGAAGTCAAAATATTTACTTCATGCCAATCAAAATCAACCTCGAAAAATACTTGGGAGGAATCTTTGCTGGTTAAAAAAAAAGGATAGGGCTATACCCTATCCATAAAAAAAATCTTAGATATCCACTTCGACTTTTAAAAACTCTATTTCAAATCAAAGTCTAAGCTTCAGAGAAAAAAATGCCTCGAAGGGGCTTCTCTGATTCTTTATTTCCAAAATAGCGATTGCTGTAGATACGATCCATCTAAGCGGTATTCTAAGAGAAACAGTTTTGCTCCTGGTCTGATCTGTCGTACAAGTAGGGGAGCCTGTGCATTGTATTGTATTGTCTGCGTAGGTCGCCAACGTTTTTGAATTTGCGTATATTTCATATATGTTTGAGGAAGAGTAAAGAATGACTATCACCTCTTAATCCTGTTTATTTAAAGTAATTTAATGTTGATAACCTAAGACAAGATAGGCTTATTCAGTCAAGTATATTTATATGAAACTAAA
>JBCCIA010000624.1:0-2483 GCA_039028475.1 Spirochaetota bacterium
AACTTTTATCTCTTTACATAACTCCTGAGCAACATATGCTCTTATAAATATATTTTTTTTGAGGTAAACAATGGGTTTTTCGGTAAAACTAGAGGAAGATATACTGTTTTTTCCCACAGCGGCTAACTATAACCCTCGCTTAGGCGTTTGGGAAATCCCTATCCACGGACAAATCTTTGAAAAAGAAGAAAAATCCTGGATCCGTAAAATCTTTATAAAAAGCCTACGAAAAACCTTAGATATACCCAAAAATACCCAGTACAGTAGCCATTTTCAAGAGAGATTGCGCTGGTTTTTAGTGGATAACCAACGTTGGAAAACAGTTTCCATCAAGCTTGGTGAAAAAAGCTATAAACTCAAACCTTCTAGAGCCAATGGACACTTCGTTAGAAAGCTAGTACTATCTGCACAAGAGGTTGAGGATTTGCTCCAAACCAAAAGTAGTATAGGCTACCAAGCAATCCTAGCAGAAAATGATCCACGAATCTTCCAAGGTGAAGTATCCTTTCCAAAAGAAACAGGCATTTCTATCGTTTCAGATATTGATGATACGATCAAATACAGTGATGTAAGAAATAAAAAAAACTTGCTAAAAAACTCTTTCCTCTTTCGTTTTAGTGCCATTCCAGGGATGGCAGAATTTTTCCAACAGCTGCAACAAAACAAAGTACAGTTTCACTATGTCAGTGCCAGCCCTTGGCAACTGTACCCTTTGCTAAAAGATTTCTTACAAGAAGAGGGATTTCCCAAGGGAATCTTCCATCTAAAAAAGTTTCGCGTCAAGGACAGCGATTTCTTCAACTTATTTATGCCAGGCTTAGATTACAAATATAGATCTATTGAACCAATTTTGCAAAAATTCCCCAAACGTAGGTTTATTCTAATAGGTGATTCAGGGGAGAAAGACCCGGAAGCCTATTCAGTTATAGCAAAACGCCATCCCCAACAAATCAACAAAATTCTTATCCGCTTGGCTTATCCCGAAGCAAAAAGTCGCTTTGAGAAACTCTTTTCCCACCTACCCCGTGAAAAATGGCAAGTTTTTTCCGCGGCAGACGAAATAGATAGAACCAGTCTTACAGAGTAGGACAAAGTTAAGGAAAGTTTTTTCACTTGCCAACCCAACCTATACATGTCTAATGGTCAATTGACTTAGTATGGAGCCAGATAATATAAATAGAGCTATTCACCTCACACACATCTTTCAACTTCCTGAAAGAAAGATTTTTACATTTGGTGATACAAAATTCTCTTATTTTATCCTTTCTTATCTAGAAGATCGGTTAGTACTACGCAAGGGCAATTTGAATTGCTTCAAACCTACAATTATTTCCTCTGAGTCACTGATGGAAATGTTCAAAGGTTTCTCCCAAGATGCGATTGAGTTTGCTCAGCAAGAATACCAAAGTGCCTTTGCTAAATTAAAAGGCTTAGGCTACCAATTTAAAAATGAATTCCAATCGGAAGAGTTTTACGATCTAGCTCTTGAGCAACTTTTGGACAATATCTCCTCGCAGATCAGTGAAGACAGCCGTAAGAGTACAGCTATCCTATCATGCCCCAATGACCTATGGAACTTTTCCTTACTCAAAGTATCTTTTGACATTATTGCAAAGTCAGCACCAACAAACTTCCAAGACCTTTCGGAACGTGGTTTTTTGACTAGCGACGAAGAAAAGCAAAAGCAAGAGATAGAAGTTTTGTTCTCCGAAGCGCAGAACAATAGAAGATACATCAAAGAACTAGGCAACAAACTACAAAAATACGGATTATTTTCTGAATACGAAGAACGATTTTTCCAATTGGTGAATTAGGCGTATGGGTTTACTCTTCCCAAAACCATTGAATAATTTTATTACTTTTATCATCGTTTTCTCAATACATTTTCACTATTAATGTTCCTATGAGAAAAGGTCTACTTCTCATATGAAAAGCAAACCAATCAAAAGAATAGTAAAGTTTTGGCTTCGAAAGAGATAAAGTTAGTAATTAGTGATTTGCATTTAGGTTCAGGCTTACTGACCGAAGAAGGAGAGTATAATTTTAGAGAGGCCTTTTCAGAAGATTCTACCCTACATTCATTTTTACAATTTTACAGAACAGGAAAATACCTGAATCGCAAAATCGAACTGATTATCAACGGTGATTTCTTTGAGACATTAGAAGTTAGTGAATATAGTAGAAGTCCTTTGGAAATGACTGCTGAACTAGCCTGTGAGCGTATAGAACAAATACTAGACGGACATCCTTTGGTTTTTGAGGCTTTTATAGATTTTTTATCGTCTCCAGAGAAACAGATCAGGTTCATACCCGGCAACCATGATATGGTACTTATCTTTCCAGAAGTGCAAGAATTTTTGCGCAAAAGAATTAGTCCCAAATTGCAATTCAGCGTTACTTCGTATTCTTTTCTAGATGTTTATATTGAACATGGAAACCAATACCAGCTATGTACAAACTTTGATTTAGACAATTTAACGAAA
>JBCCIA010000625.1:0-2442 GCA_039028475.1 Spirochaetota bacterium
CATTTCTTAAGGAGTTTGCAATGAAAAAGATCACTTACTTTATAACAGGTGGGACGGGTTTTATAGGACGTTGGTTGATCCAGGAACTGAGTTTGCAAGTGAGCGGCTCAATTGGAGTATTGATGCGTAAACCAGAAACACAAGAGGTCTGGCTAAAAGATTGGCTAGCATCTCATGGCGGCAATGCAAATAAAATTATAGCAATTCCTGGAGACTTGCGCAAACCCCAATTAGGGATTCATTCCAATGATCAGACAAAACTTGCATCAGTGGAAGTCATATACCATTTGGGAGCAAGTATGTCATGGGGGCTTTCAGCTGAAAAAGCCAGAGAAGTGAATGTCCGTCCGACAAGAGACCTCATACAAATAGCTCAAAGTTGTGCTACTTTCCAAAGGTTTGTCTTGGCTTCTGGGTTCATGGTCACCAACAAAAATTTACTCGCAAGAACTGGACTAAACAACTACCGCAACTGGACAGCTTCCGACTGGAAACGGCTCTACCGCCAACTGGGAGGATACGAAGCCTCAAAATTCGAAGCTCACTTTTTAGCACTCCTAGCCTTAGAAGAGAGCAAGTTGCCCTGGACAATTGTACACCCCGCAGCGGTGGTGGGACATTCACAAACGGGTGAAATCAACCAATACCTCGGGTTGGTATCCGTTATCGATCAACTCCGGCAAGGAAAAATGCCAGCGATCCCTGGAAGTGCAGAAGATTGGCTGCCTATCATTCCAGTGGACTTTGTAGCTCAGTTTATGGCAAAAGTTATCCTACTCGACCACTGTAAGCAGCAAGAATACGTTCTTTTGGATGACAGAACACCTGATCTAAAAACAATGTTACAGTGGATAAGTGCATTTCTGGGCATAAAGCCCCCTAAAGTACGCGTTCCGCTAAAGCTTCTCAAGTTCTTTTTGAAATTTGGTTTGGGAAAACTAACCGGCGTAGCAGCGGAATCGTTGAATTTTATCAGTTCTGATTCCTTTGAAACAGCGAATACAAAAGCAATAGCTTCCGAATTAGGACTTTCTTTGCCAGAGCCTAAAAGCTATCTAGAGAGAATGGTAGGTTATCTACAAGCGAACCAATTTTTACAAACTTGAAAAGTTATGAGTCGTTTCATAAAAGATGTTTCACAATTCCTAATACCTTAAAGAAGCTAACCTAGGTATCGCAGATACATTTTTATCTTGATTTATAAGGAACCAGCAGTAGTCTACCGAAACAAGGGCAAAGGGAGTTCCTTATTCTTACTTAAAATTACTCCCCGCCTGTTTGGGAAAGTAGCTCAATTGGTAGAGCACGGTTTTACTCTCCGCTTTTATAGCAAAGAGGGTTCCTTTTTAGCTTATCACGCCCGGGGTTGTGGGTTCGAGTCCCACCTTTCCCTTCGCTTCACTACCAAAAGGAGAAATATCATGATTCTTGCAACACTACGACTTTTTAACGCTATTTTGGTAGAGACTAAAAGCAATACAAAAATTTCTCAAGCTCTTTTGCAACGGACAATCAGAAATGGTTACTTCCTGGAACCATCCATCCCTGTGGATGAGAATCTCTTGGTTAAAATTGAAAGCTTACTAGGAATTTCAGGAGAGAAGGCAAACGCAGCCTTTCACAAGTCTTGGTCTATCATTCAGAATTCTTCTAGGGAAGAGCTGATAAGCCAGCAGATCATCCATTACATTACAACATACGGCTTCGAACGAGCTGGTATCTACCGGCAAGATGCTGTTTATATTCCCCATGAAACCTTGGAATTACCGGAAATCCAAGAGGATATTCCCCTAATAAAAATACAAGCACTCAACAAAAGAGAACTTCTAGAAAAGATTGTTACATTAGGTGCAGGAATTGCTCTTTCTACGCAAACACTAGACGAAATAATGGCTATTGTGGAAACGAGTAACTATGAAAGTACTTTTATCAATAAAATACACAACCACGAACTCAAAGCAAGGCTTTATGACTATTACAACCTTGCTCCAGAGGAACCAGTCGAGTTTTTACGCTATCTGGTGAGCAAACTAACCGATGAATCTTTACTCATTAAAAATAAAGCTCTGATTGAAAAAATAAAAACTGCCAATGGCAAATTCTTAGATACATTAGTAAAGGATGCACCCGAGAATCTAGCTTCCATATTTTTTCGCTACAAACCACTGTTTCTCGCTATGAAGAGCATTTCAAAAAACAAAACATTTTTCAACCGCTTGCGAAGAAAGGCAAAAAAAATCCATGCCCCTCTCCCCCAAGATTATCTCAATAGCATAACAGCTCAAATCAAAAAAGGCAAACTGGATCGAACAGAGTTAGCGAATGGATTGCAAGATGCGAGTATATTCCGTAAAATCCGGCTTGCCTATGCCTTAAACCATCGCCTAAATGCTACAGGATCGATTGTCTATAAAATAAGAAATGGCAGAGGTTGGGCGGATA
>JBCCIA010000626.1:0-2430 GCA_039028475.1 Spirochaetota bacterium
AATGAAAAAAACTTCTTCCAGCAAATTCGAATTTCCTACTTTATCGTTATAGGAATCATACTCCTTCTTACCATTTGTGGCCAAATGTTGATCCAAAGGCTTCTCAAAGAACAGGGGAGCCAAGCCAGAATCATCAATATGGCAGGAAAGCAGAGGATGTTGAGTCAAAAGCTAAGCAAACTCGCTCTTTTGGCAAAACAAGCCAATGCTACGCAACGAAAAGCCCTTCTAGTCGAACTGCAAACGACTCTAGATACATTTGAGTCAGCCAACAATACCTTAGCAAATCCCGCTACTTCTACAATTCTCTATCATGTCCATAGTTCCAAGAACCAAAAGCTGTACCGCAAATTAAAACCATATTATGAAGCCATTTGCTCGGCCTCACATAAGATTCTCCAATCCTTACAGGCAGAGAAAAACAAGGACTTTGGTGTTGCGGTAGAACAAATACTCCAACACGAAGCAAAATTTCTCATTACAATGGATAGGATTGTCCTGCAATACGAGATAGAATCCAACATAGGCGTCCAAAGAATCGAAAAAACAGAGTATGCCTTACTGGTTTCCATTGTCTTGGCTATCATCCTCGAATTGCGCTATATTTTTAATCCTCTCTTTGAAAAGTTTAAAAACTACATCCTACAGATTGAACAGTCAAGCCAACAAATCAAAAAACTCAACTCCGAGCTCTACACCGCTGTCGAACAAGCGAAACAGGCTTCGAAATACAAATCAGAGTTTCTCGCCAATATGAGTCATGAAATCAGAACTCCGTTAAACTCTATCCTGGGTTTTAGCGAAATTTTGCAAGAAAAGGAAGCAGATGCCAAGAAAATCGATTTCTTAAAAAGAATCAACACAAATGGAAAAAACCTACTCAACCTCATCAATGACATTCTTGATCTATCAAAGATTGAAGCTGGCAAAATAGATATCCAAGAGGAAGAGCTCTACCTCAAAAACTATATTTCCAACCTAAAAGATTTGTTTTACCACTCTCTGCGTGCAAAAGGCCTCACCCTTGAAACTAGTATCCCCGATACATTTCCTGAATTGATCTTCATTGACTCCATTCGCTTGAACCAAATTTTGATCAACTTATTGGGCAACGCAATTAAGTTTACCGAAAGAGGAAATATCACTTGTAAAGTGACAGTACTGCATTTGCAAGAAACAACCCTCGATTTTGAAATCAACATCATCGATACAGGGATCGGTATCCCCACATCACAACAAGAGTATATCTTTGAGTCTTTCCGACAGCAGGATGGCCAAGATAAGAGAAGGTATGAAGGTACGGGTTTAGGCTTAGCGATATGCAAAAAGCTAGCCGAATTGATGCAGGGAAACATCTACGTTAGTAGTATACCCAATAAAGGTTCCACATTTACAGTGAGGTTCTACAATATTTCTTACGCATCGCCACAACAACAGCAAGAAATAGAAAATTCTTTTACAGTAAAATTTTTTCCCTCTCCTATCTTGGTCGTAGACGACATCCAAGAGAACCTACAGGTCATCCAACAGTTTTTGTCCAAAGAAGAACTTGTCATCCATACTGCTAATTCGGGAGAGGAATGCTTAGAAAAGCTACAAACTATCACTCCTGCTATCATTCTCATGGATATCCAAATGCCAGATATGGATGGCTTTGAAACATCACGTAAGATCAAAGCTATCGAAAAGTTCAAAGATACCCCCATTCTCTGTGTAACTGCATCTGCCTTCCTCATAGAGAACGAAGATAAAGGCAAAGATTTATTTTCCGCTCACCTCTACAAACCCATTGTGAAACAAAAGCTGGTACAAGAATTGAAGAAGTTTATACCGTATAGGATTGTATTTTAGAGATTCTGCTTCAAAAACTGTCGATATAGAATTGAAAATATTCAATTCTAGTTGAAAAATATCAATAAATACTTAAAATATCCCATAAAAACCAGGTACACATATTGCTTTATATAGTATGAAAAAATTTTTCAAAAGGAAAAAAAATGAATTCAAATCTATATTACGCCAACTTGCTAGAACCCAAGGTTCAAGAAAGAAATGTAGTGCATACACTATTTGCTTACGCCAAGTTTTTTGAAAAAGCAAAGAGGTTTTATGCTGAGAGAAAGGTCATTGCTAACTGGGAAATTTATGGATATTACTATTCCTTAGAGCCAAAACGACTTACTGCAAAAATTCAGAAAAATAAGAGAAATGTATCTTTAATTTTTAACAACAAGCAAGAAATTCATCTTAAACTCGTAAAAGAAACTCCTAAAGAGTGGGTAGTATACTCCAAAGAGAAATTACTAGGAAAGACTTATAAACATTTATTTAAAGAAATAAAAAACCTAGAAAGTCTACCAGAGGTTTGGATATCTATTGAACCAATAGAATCTGACGAATCAGAAAACAGTCTTGAAGAGTTCATGAATG
>JBCCIA010000627.1:0-2417 GCA_039028475.1 Spirochaetota bacterium
TCTTCTGCTTGCGAAATTTTCTCTAAAATGGGAAACACTTCTGGGTCAAACTTCATATTTGCTGCCAGCTTCCATTAGCTGACTTTTTTTACCAGCAATTCTTTAGCATGCTCTAAAGCTCCTTTGGTAAACTTTGCTCCTGAAATCATCTTAGCCAATTCTTCCGCACGTTTTTCACGATTGAGAGGGATTGCTTGGCTGACGGTACGCTTGGCACTCACTCTCTTGTCTACCTTGATATGGGCATCACTGCGGGCTGCGATTTGCTGTAAGTGGGTAATGAGTAGGATCTGGTTATTCTTCGCAAGGTGCGTGAGCTTTTCTCCGAGGTGATTCCCTGTTTCACCACCAATTCCCGTATCAATCTCATCAAATACCATGAATTTACGGTTTTTCCCTGCATCGGTAACACTCTTAATTGCAAGCATTACCCGCGATAGTTCCCCACCCGAAGCTACTTTTCGCAATGGACGTGGCTTTTCCCCAGTATTGGCGGTAAAGTAGAACTCAGCGTGATCCAGACCATTTTCATTGACATAGTATTTTTTTCCTGAGTCGATCACATCTCCGTCTTCGGAAGATTCCCAACTCAGAGCAATCTGCAACTTGGCTCCCGACATCCCTAGTTCGGAGAAAACTTTAGTCAAACGCGTTTCCAACTTTAAAGCAGCCTCTCGCCGCTTCCGAGATAATTTAATGGAGAGCTCAGACAAGTGTCCACCAATATTCATCAATTCTTGGTGTAGAGAGGCAAGCTGTTCCCCACTAACTGATAAATCTTCTAATTCAGAGCGTATTTTTTCTTCGTATGCCAGAATTTCTGCGATTTCTTGCCCATACTTCTTTTTCAATCGTTGTAGATCAGCCAATCGCTTCTGCACTATATCCAAACGATCCTTAGAGTAAACAATTTCATCCTCTGTACTGGTGATTGTATAAGAAATTTCCTTAAGCCTTTCGAATACCTCATGCATCTCAGCAGCAGTTGTTTGAAACTTTGGGTTTAACTCTGCGACCCTATCGCCTGCGTGCAAAGCCCAAGCCATGAGCTTCAAGATACTATCTTCCGAGTTATCAAACAGGTTCGCCATACATGCGTAGTTTTCTGCCAATTTTTCCCCTTGTGTCAAAAGCCTTTCCTCTTGCAAAAGCCCCTCCTCTTCCCCCGCTTGTAAACCTGCTTCTTCAATTTCAGCGAGCTGGTAACGAAGAAAGTCAATTCTCTGGCGTTTGTCGACAGCATTTTGCTCCAACTCACGGATACGCTTTTTTAAAGTCGAGTAGGTAATATAAGTATCAGCGACCTCTTTCTTTAGAGTCTCGACATGGGCATAGGAATCCAATATTTTCAACTGTGTATCGCGGTTGAGGAGAAATAGTTGATCGTTTTGCCGGTGAATTTCTGCGATTAAATTGCCAAACTCTCGCAATAACGATAAAGGAACCAAAGAACCTTGGATCTGTACGCGTGAGCGACCGTCACGCTTGAGTTCTTTCTGGAGAAGAACCTCATCAAATTCGCATTCAATACCATTCTGCTGGAGCCATTTCTTTGCTGCTGTGTGACCTGTTATATCTATAATGGCTTGCAAACTATATTTTTTGGCTCCATCACGGATATTTTGTGTATGGCACCTGGCTCCAAGCAATGACGAAATGGCATCCAAAAGCAAGGACTTACCAGAACCAGATTCCCCGGTAATAGAAGTCATTCCCTTACCAAACTCTAAATCAACTCTCTCTAATAACGCAAAATCTTGTATTTTCAGTATCTTTATCATTATCAATACCTCTGTTTAGTATACATAATAACACTAAACAATTTACGGCAAGATCTTTTTTATATTGACTGCAAAAAGTCGCTTTCCGCTAAGGGGTTATTTCTTAGCAACATAGTAAAATTTTTCTAACAAATTCAGGTAAACTAAAGTCTATATCCCTACTCTAATCCTAGATTGAGGTATTTTTCTATTTGGGATTTACTTTTATAAAAAGGAATCTCATTATAGGAAATTACTGTGAAAAAAATACCTAATCCCTATGGTAAGCTTGGGAGTCCCAAACATCGTGTAAAAGTAGAGGAAGTTGAAACTTCCATACGAAACAGAGGATTGATAGCCATTAAAGAATATCTTCTTAATTTATTTGGAAAAAAAAGGAGGTATATCGATGTTGTAGCAATGGGTAATCAAGATGAACCAATTGAATACCACCAGGTTGGAAAAGTAGGTAAAAAAGGATTACCCGTTAAAAGAGAACGAGTTGTCTTGCAAGAAATCTATGAAAAAACTGGCATTGAACCAAAGTTTCATGCCTACAATTTGCACAAAGAGGAAATTAAAGATGAAAAGTAAACAAATCAACTTTTATATCACTCCAGATGACTGTAAAGAGTTCGATTCTTATCTTGTCGAAAA
>JBCCIA010000628.1:0-2385 GCA_039028475.1 Spirochaetota bacterium
GTTTACTTAAATCAGTCACATCATTGTTATTATGTAAAGTAAGTAAGAATGGGCGTAAGAATTCAGAGAAATCCACAATCCATTCGATAGAGTCTATACCCAACCAAGCAGGTTGGAATGAAATTTTAAAATAATACTTCATATTCTTCTGTTATTCTCTGGCTCTACTATGGAAAGTCATTTTATAGTAGAGCCAAAAGAAATACGACATTTGTCGCTTTTATTTTTTAGGTGGTGCTGTGGGAATTTGTGCCCCTTTTCCTAAGCCTTTGAAACCTCTTGCTTTCTCGGCAAAACTTCCCGCAGAGTCTGCGACGCTACCTAGACTTTGTGCTACACGCGTTCCCCGTTCTGAAGAGAAAACCAGAGCCATAAAGGAAGCTAAGAAATAGATGATTCCTAGGTAAAAGATGGTAGAAATTAGAGTGTCAATGCCTTCGATCTGATCTTTCGTCAATGGTTTTAATTCAAATTCTATGTGGCATTCTTTTTCCGTTACCACAGTTTCTACTCCATCGACACCTTTTACCTTTTTAGGTACGTTGGCACAATCGTTGTATTTAAAAGGCATAAAGGATAAAAGAATATTGATAAGAATCACACCCATCATAAAACGGAAGAACCATTTGATGATACTATGGGCATTGTCTAAACTTTTTACTTGCTCTTGTAGATAAACTCTCTCAGATTCTCTATCATATTCATCTTCTACGTACTGTATTTCCTGAGAAACTGTTTCTTCTTCTTGTTCTTCTATTTTAGTTTCAGTAGGTGTTTGCATATCTTCCTCTTGTATTTGATTTTCCTGTTGTATGGTAGTCTGTGGACTAACTTCCTGTTTTGGTGTTGGTACCGTTTCTTTAGTTTGTTCTACAGTCGTCTGAGGTTTGAACTCTGGAGCTGCTGTAGGTTCGGGTTGAGGTGCTTTTTCTGCAACAGCCTGTAGACTAACTTCCTGTTTTGGTGTTGGTACTGTTTCTTTAGTTTGTTCTACAGTCACCTGCGGTCTAAGCTCTGGAGCTTCTATAGATTTTGCTTCAGGTGCCTTTTGCACTATAGTTTGCAGACTAACTTCTTGTTTGACACTAGGTTGTGTTTTTTCCACACTTATTTTCGGCTCTGTCTCTGGAGGCCTTATTGTGGAACCTTCTGGTTTTTTTCTTGTGATTGCTTGTGGTTTTGCGCCTTTAGGCTGTGAACCTAAAGGTTTTCCTCCTACTTTTTTACCTTCCATGAATTTGTGTCTCCTTGTAGTATTCTTTGTATGGGCTTTGTTTGTAATTCCTATTGCTAAGCGAACTTAGACTTAAAATCTTTTGTAAAATTGTAAATTATAAATAGCTTTTTGAGAGTTTATTTCAGGAATCGTATATAAAGATACTCCTGTTGTCTCTTCTTTCTTTTCTTCTTCTGCTTCGTATATTTGCGTACTGGAAAAGTAAGCGTCTACTCCTTGGAATAGATACAACAATCCTGCAAAAATTCCTAAATTGAGATTTGTATTGCTAAGGGATTGGTTGTTTCTTCGCAATTGATTGAGACTATTGACCAAAAGGAAAGAAGCAGGATCGAAGCGATTGGCAACCGTATAGTAGGAAATCAGTTCCAAAGGATTACTTGCACTTTTATTATTTAAAGACGTTTGGTAACTAGTATAGGCATAGCTCATGCTCCCCAACAAAAGGACTGGTGTAATAAAAGCCTTATAATACTCTACTTCTTTCCATTTGGTTTCATGTTGCTTGTCTATAGCTTTTTGGTATTGCCCCCAACCAGGAAAGAGAAAGGAACGTTTGGCGTAATAGCTACGAGGCCTAGAGTTGAGAATGATGTCAAAGATTCCCCCTGCTACCTCTAAGATAGCATTGTCCAGGTCTTTTTCTTCTACGGAAGTAATTTTGCTAAAGATCTCTCCATTACCTTCTGCTACAATTTTTACCGTCTGTTCATTAATACCTACAATTTTTACTTTTATGTCTGGGAAATAATATTCTCCAACGCGTAGGACTCTGGTTTCATCCAAGCGACCACTTACATACTCAGTATAGTTGAAGTCGGCACTATCATTTTCGTATTTCAAAACTTTTAGAGTAGGCCGACTAAATAGATCAACTGGTGTATACTGGTTAAGGCTTTGGATCATCTCTAACCTGGCACGAATTCTATCTGCTTCCGTTTTTATTTCTTTCCACCTTACTGGTACAGCAACAATTCGTTTGATGAATTTTTTAGGAATGGGAATGGTTTCCCCCTTTTCAGTTGTTCCTGTAATTTCCTTTTCACCAAACTTTAGTTTAACATTTAATATTTCCGATCCATCTTTTAAATAGACATCGAAGGGAAATAGCGCCATAGGTAAGAGAAGTAAAACTAGTAAAAATTGTA
>JBCCIA010000629.1:0-2368 GCA_039028475.1 Spirochaetota bacterium
CCTCTATGTATAGGTAACCACCGTCCTGGAGAATTATTTGGAGATGAGGCTTTTTTAATGAAAAATCCACATTTCTATTCAGTAAGAGCCATAGAAAATGTTAAGTTACTAAAACTAGATGGAAAAATTTTTCGTATCAGTAATAAGCCACCTCTTGGCTCTCGCTTAAAAGGAAATTTAGGAGAAAGTGTCGCTAATAAGATGCGTAATTCTTCCGAAATACTAGTTCAAGCTCTACAGGATCAAATTGCAAACTTAAAAATCAGAGTTGGATTTGGACATTTTCTAGCGACTATAATGATTCTTTTTTCTATATACGCATTTCTTCTTCGCATCATTGGTAATAGCATTTCCAATCTTTCTGATACTGCTGTTATAAGTGTACCAATCACTTTTCTTTATGCCATAGGTATCTATTGGGCAATGGTTCGCAGCCAATTCCCATTATCAGCTTTTGGGCTGACTTTACAAGACTGGAAAAAGAGAGTAGCAGAAGCAATCTTATGGTCTATACCAATACTTATGTTGATTGTTCTAGTAAAGTGGATACTTATCCAATTTGTCCCTTCCATGAGTAACGATTATGTACTTGACTTTTCTCGCAGCAGAAACATGTCTACATCTACTTTAATATTTTCGATTCTAGCCTATGCCGTTTTTACTCCGATCCAAGAGTTCAGCTTTCGATGTGGGATACAAAGCTCCCTAGCAATATTTTATTCGGGTTCTCATAGCGTTTTATTTCCCATTTTTTTTGCTAACCTAGTTTTTAGTATGGGTCATATACATCTATCAACTTTACTTGCTTTTCTAGTTTTTCCTCCTGGCCTATTCTGGGGATGGTTATTTTATAAACAAAAATCTTTAATAGGTATTAGCGTTTCCCATCTTATTGTAGGTGTTTTTGGGTACTACATAGTAGGGTTTAAATCAATAATGTGAATTTCTATCCTTTTCACACTGTTACCTCATCTTTTTTCTACCTTCATCGGCATACCATTGACTACGTTTAGTGCCATTGCTGGTTTGATAATGGGAGTGTGATTCGCTCGGTGTGCTAGACGAAAATTCTTTACCACAGAACCAATTATCATCTGCCCTTCTAACATTGCAAGATTAGAACCAATACACATCCGCCGACCAGTAGCAAAAGGTACATAGGCACAACGATGGCGTTTTTGTACATTTTCCTTTAGAAATCGATCCGGGTCAAAGTCTGTTGGTTTTTGCCACAATTCCGGGGAACGGTGCAGAGTCCATATTGGTATGAAAACAAGTGCACCCGCAGGTAACAGATAGTCTTCAAACAAATAGTCATCAATTGGACTGCGATTTAAAATGTAACCAGGAGGATATAGTCGCATAGTTTCTTCAAACGCACGCCGGATTACATCGAAAGAACGAACCTCCTCTGGAGTTGGGATTGCATTGGATACTAGTCGATCTGCTTCCGCTTCAAGACGTTCACGTTGTTCTGGGTTTTCTGACAGCAAACGAAACGCAAAGATAAGAGCACTGGAAGTGGTATCAAAGCCGGCAAAAAACATAGTGAGAAGTTCATCATGGATTTGCTCATCATTCATTGTCTCTCCCGTGTCTGGATCTTGAGCAGATAGAAACATGGAAAGCATATCCTTTTTCCCTTCACTACCAGTTTTCCGGCGTACTCGGATTAAATCATAAACCAGTGTATGTAATTGCCGGTGTGCACGCTTGGCCTCTGGATGTAGAAGAAAGCTAAGTGAAAGTGGTAGAAGCACCGGAGCAAAAAAACGTTTCATTAGGTATTTGGACAAAGTCATAATCGATGATGAAATCAGGTCAGAGTTCTCGATTCCATCACCAGAAAAAAGACTACGTAGGATAATTCTTAGGGTCAACTGAGCCATCTCTTCATTGAGGTCTAACTCCGAACCAACGGATTGTTCCCACTTGGTAAGGGTCTCTTCAATGGAAATCCGAATGTGCCCTTCGAAGCTCGTAACAGCAGAAGCTGTAAAAAACGGTGTGGCTAGTTTTCGCTGACGTTTCCAGAATGCACCTTCACTCGTAGCTAGTCCATTTCCAATAAGTGGACTAAAGCGTTTCATTTGTGGTGACTTTATAAAGTTCTTCTCAGTTTCAAGGAACATCTTTTGAACCAAATCAGGGTTGGTTGTCGCGAATGCCCGTACACCGGGTATTGGTATAGCATACAAGTTACCGTACGTAGCTCTACAACGGTCGAAAAAACCGAGGACATCTTTCTGTAAATCTGGGGCGTGGCCAAGGGGAAAACGATTAGGAAGAGAAGGTATCGACTTCGACGGAACAGTAGTAGTTATAGGATTAGACTTGTCTTGAGATTTTCTTTTTTTTATATTCATAA
>JBCCIA010000630.1:0-2364 GCA_039028475.1 Spirochaetota bacterium
AACCTATCGAAGCAGACTTTTTATTTCATAAGTTGGCCAATCTACTAAATAGACCCGAACTGCTTCCAAAAGATTACCTTTTTAAAAAGTTAAAATTAGACTTAGAACAAATCAACATCCCTGCCCTTCCCAAAGTAATTAGCAAAGTTGTCGCTTTTGATGTAAATGATCTCGAACAAGGTGTCAAAGAATTTGAGAAGATCCTACTACCAGATGTAGGAATCACAAGTAACTTGCTAAAACTCGCGAATTCTGCTTTTTATGGTCGATCAGGTAAAATCCATACTTTGAAGGATGCCATCTCGCTAATCGGTGTAAAGTCGGTCAGGAATATCATTCTGATGGATTTTACCAAAAAAATGAGCAAAGGGAGCAAAAACCCTCTTGTGCGCACTTACCTACGGGAACACCCCATTCTAAGTTCCCTCATTGCCTTTGATCTTGCCAAGCCATTGGGAATTGATTCCGTACAAGAAAGCATTTTCTTGCTTGTCTTATTAAAAAAGATAGGTATGAATATCCTTTCTGCCAATTTCCAAAAAAACTATCTCAAAATCTTAAAATTGCATGAGTTCAACCTAAAAACGATTTTTGAATTGGAAAAGGATGAATTCCAACTGACATCCATCGAGTTGGGTGAAAAGGTCTTCCGTACATGGAACTTTTCCGAAGATTATATCGATGCTGTTTTAGAACAAAACTTTTCCATCGAAAAGCTGGACGAGGTTTCCGACACCAATCGCCTCTCCCGTCTTTCCGACATCATTGCGGGAGAAATGCTAGACATTGCAACGAGCGATGAGGATAAAAATCTCAAAAATGCTATTTTTTCCCATTACCAGGTTCCCGAAGAAACAGCACAGTTGTTTGGAGAGGATTACTACGATATGATCAAAGATCACCCATTTCTCAACCTATGAGTTTTCGTTATTAGCATCCATACGCAAAAAACGAACCTCTTCGAAGTATTTCTGCAACTCGTTAGAACTTTCAGGAAAACTGACCCACACCCAATAAAAACCAGCCTTTTCCCTAGCAAATACAAAGAAGTGGCTACGAATGTTATTGTCTCCTACTTGGTACACTCGCGTCCAATGCTGCTGCTTTTTAGTAGAACTTTTGCGAAAAAAAGAATCTGCTGTGGGCTGGAGATCCTTCGTCTGCCAAGGTTTCGCAAATTTACGAATCGATAGGTACAAAGTGCCGTCCAAGGACACAAATTCCCAATGATCTTTGCCCTCTATCTTTCTATCTCTTTGCAATTGGTAGGATTCATTGCCACGCGAATTGCCAGGAGTATTGTGTATACTGCGTTTTGCTTGCCATTTTATTATATTAGATTTTTGGAAAGTTTTCATTCTAAGGGGAAAACGAAGCGAGACACCAGGCCATAGCTTATGCCACTGCTCTTTAGAAAACCCTTGTTCCAACGAAGGCAGCGGAACTGCGAGAAGACTGAATAAGGCTAGGAATAAAAGCATACCCCTATATACAGTACATAGGGGTACACAGCAAGGTGAAATTAGGAACGTTTGTTGAGATACTTTATTTTTTTATCGATTTTGCGAAAAAGTACCAAACCTTTTCTGGCAATTTTTTTGTTTGTTTCGACCCTATCTTGCCAGGAAAGAAAACGATTCTCTTCCAACTTTACCATATCGTGTAAAGAGCTATCTCTCGCTTGCATCCACTCATAGACTTCAAAAGCAGCAATGCGCCGTAACTCTTCATTTGGCTCTAACTGCGAAAACAGCTCGATAATTTCCGATAACGAACGAAACCCCTTAACATCCCCAGTGATACGATTCAGACGACTTTCCAATCTATCTGAAATCAAACTACCCGCAAGAGAAATAGCTTCCAAATAATTTGAACCCGCGATGGAACAGTGGATCCACTCGATAGCACTTTTGTAAAGCTCTTGTCTCTTTTTACCTACTTTGGAACCAACACTATTAATTGCTCTGGACTTTATCTGCACACTCATATACTAATTATATGATTAGTATAAATTTTTACAAGTATTTTTTGCAAAAAATCACCGAATAGAAAGCAAAAACTTGTGACAAATACTTGGTAAATGCCTATAAGAGCAAAAATCCTAGAAAAAAAAAATTTTCCCTCCATCATGCGAAAAATTCATTGCCGTATTCCTTTTATTCCCTTTTTAGTCTAATCAAAGAAGCAATACTATAAAATGACAGCCATACCAGACAAAACCAGGTCTATCGATAACAGGTACCAACGACAATGAAACTAAAAACTCCACTTCTTATACTTTTTTTTAGTATTTCCGTTTCTCTTTTTGCCATTGATAGAAGTACTGTAAAACCTTTGTTGCGGGTCGGTGGACCAGCCCAGAAC
>JBCCIA010000631.1:0-2352 GCA_039028475.1 Spirochaetota bacterium
AACGAAGCTTGTGCAGAGCGGTAGTCGAAGTGTCGAGGGGAAAAGCTCACTCTATCACACACAACCCCTATATATCAGATTTCACCTTGCGTTTGCTGTTTGTTTTCGTAGTTTGGTTGTATGGACGATGTCTTTGTTGGTAGGCAGGAGCAGCTTAAAGATTTTCGCAAGTATTTGCAGCGAGTCGTAGCAAAACCTGGTTTGTGGCAGAGGTTACGCGGTAAGGGTAAAGCAGCGGAAGACCCGAAGAAAATTATCCATCTCTTTGGTGAAGGTGGTTTGGGTAAAACGACTCTGTTGGATAAGTTTTTAGCTGAGGTGGATTCTCTCTCTGCCAAAGAGCGAGACAGGCTAGTCGTCATATCGCTGGACTGGGAGGTTTATTACAGGCGGATGAGTGATTTGCCGGATTCGCCGCAGAAAGTGATGCAAGCAATCTATCGTAAATTTTGTGACCTGGGTTTTACGAAAAAGTTTAGCGAATACGATAAGTTGTGCAAGCAGTTGTATGATTTAGGCAAGACCGTAGAAGAAAAACGTCTGGAATGGCGGAGTCGTGTGGAAGGAGGCGTCAATATTGTGGGTACAGGTCTGCAAGCCACTGGTAAGTTAGACCCCCATTTTGCTGTTGCACAAAAAGCATTCTCTACCGCAAAAGATCTTACTAAGAAAATCGCGGGTGGTATGGCTGAGACGCTGGAGGAGTTTTTAAGGCAAAGCTTGGAAAAACAGGATTTCGAGTTATATTCCCAGCCGGATCTTAAGCTATGCCAAGCCTTACTCACTGGTATAGTTGCGAGTTCTTCGCATCTTTTGTTCGCATTTGATACATTCGAATATATAGACGCTAGTGCAGTCGAGCAATGGTTTCGTGAGGTGTTTCTAAAAGACCTTTATGCTCACAAGGATTGTCAAGTCGTCACTGTAATAGCTGGACGGAATGATCCGAGAAGAAATTACCGCAATACCTTTCTTGATAGTTTGTTAGAATTCCAAGATATGGAAGATATCCTGTTTAGTGATAGAGAAACTGGTTTCTTGGTTTTAAAACACAATCTGTCTCTAACGGATTCGCAGATCAAAAGTCTAACTCAGCACACACATGGCATCCCAATGGTTGTGCGTGAATGCTTGCGTCTTCTGTTGGAGGAGAAGGTCACGGCGGATGAGCTGTTGGCAGATTTGCAGGTGAAGAAAGGTAGCTTTACTGCGGTGATCGAAGAAATGGTGCAGCGGTATCTGCGGTATTGCGAGAAAGATGAAGAGGAGATGTTCAAAATCTTTCATCTGGCAATGTTGCGGAATCTGGAGGGCAAAGTCTTGGAAGTGCTTTGGCAGATGGATGCGTTAGAAGTGTCACGGGAGATTGATCGTTTGGCAGAAAAGCACTCCTTTGTCATTTCCAGCAGGGATAATTTGCTACACGGTGTCGTGAAAGAGTTTTTGCGTCGGCATTTGATCCAAGGGATGCAAGCAAGTTCGCAATTTTCTCATCGTGAAATCGTACGTCAGGCGGCAGGAAAATTAGCTACGTATTACAAAGCCAAGGTGCAAGAATTAGAAACTAAAGTTGTTGATATAGAACAACGCTACGAAGACGAAAACTACCGTGGAACCATGTTGAGTTATCTTTCAGCAATGACATTTTGTAAACCCTACGAGTTGTTTACTATAGTGAACGACTATTTGTTGGAAACTTTAGAATTTCAACAAGACTTTGCAGGTGTAATCGTAAACCAGTTAGAAGAATTTCGTAATGTTTATACGACACCGCAGAAAAAGGCGTTAAGTACTTTACAGAAGGGTATTACTGCATTTGAGCCATTGACTCCTGATAACTTTGAGAAAGAACCGAAACAAGAGGTTGTGGAACTTCTGCAATATTTCGAAAAGCATAGAACCGAGTTAAGAGAAGTTGCAAAAAAGCTCTTAGACTATCGACAGGCAGAGCTAATGATGTGGAGAAAGCAATTTAGACAAGCATTAGAAAAGTTGGAAATATTGAACATTTTCTTACAACAGTTTCCATCTAAAAAAGATAGGTTTTTAAATAAATTGTATGATTATGAACAAAGAGTTGAACCACAACTTACTTTAAAAGATACGGAACTATTTATTCAAGTTAACCCTAAAAATTATAAACCATACTTTACTTATTCTGACCTCCAAGATCATGAGAAAGCGATTGAAGACTATACAAAAGCTATCGATATAAATCCAGAAGATGTTGATGCCTACTGCAATAGGGGAATTGCTCATTATTACCTCAAAGACTATGAAAAAGCAATGGAAGACTATACAAAAGCTATCGATATCTTTTGTATAGTCTTCAATCGCTTTCTCATGATCTTG
>JBCCIA010000632.1:0-2341 GCA_039028475.1 Spirochaetota bacterium
CTTCTTCCTTCCTTTGTCAATACGTTGCATTTAGGGTTAGCAATAATTTTTACTTTTCATAATAGCAATTGCTGTATATATAACGAATGTAGCTACCAGCAGCAATGAAAGAAACAGATCTATACCAACCTGTGAAAAATTTCTTAGAAAAACAGGGCTACCAAGTCAAAGGAGAATTGCAAAAATGCGATGTAGTTGCCCGGCGTAAGGGAGAAGGCCTAGTGGTGGTAGAATTGAAGTTAGTTCTCAACTTAAAACTCATCCTACAGGCAATTGAACGGCTTAGCATAGCGAGCTTCGTCTACATCGCAATTCCCGAAAACACGGCTTTTTTCCAGGCCAAAACCAATCGTAAACACACCCTACAATTGCTTAAAATGCTCGGAATCGGACTTCTACTCGTAAATCTAGCCAAAGGCAAAGTCTTTGCCGCAGCGGACCCTGGAGAATACAAACCTAAAAAAAACAAACGCAAACAGAGCAAACTACTAAAAGAATTCCAAGATCTTGTTGGCGATCCCAACCAGGGCGGCAGTGCAAGTGTAGGTAAAAAAATGACTCTGTACCGGCAAAAGGCTTTGGATATTGCACAATTTTTGCAAGAACACGGCCCCACAAAAGCCAGTGAAATAAAAAGCCAACTACAGGAGGAGAAGGCTCGGCAAATTATGTACAACAATGTATATGGTTGGTTCGAAAGATTAGGAAATGGCATTTACAGTATTTCTAGCAGGGGCCTAAGAGAATACAAAGATTGGCGTCCCTAACTGCACTCTATAAAACCCTAGATAAACTTCTGGCTATTGCTTAGGTTTCACTTCATAGATGTTATTTCTTAATTTCTTAGAATAGATAGTTAGGATAAAGGACAAAAGAAAAGATACCATACCCGTATAGATAATACTCTGTGCCAACGAAGATTTCTCTGCATACATGCTCACAAATAGACCACCCCATGCAGGCATTCCAATTAAGATAAACGTATACATACTCATCACACGACCTTTTACTCGATCGGGAGACTCTTCTTGCATGGTTGCCGAGACCAAACCATTGGATATACCTCCCAAACAGCCACTAAAAAATAAAAAAAATAGTGAGGGGTAGTACGAGGCAGTAAGAGATACTAAAGTAAACGTAGTACCCATAAACATACAGGATAAACTTAGCAGAAGCCCTCGCCTTCGGTGGACGCGTAAAATTGTTGCAATGATTCCGCCCAACAATAAGCCAGCTCCAAATACAGCCATAAAGGAACCACGTTGCCTCTCTCCTAAAGAAAATGTTTGTTTCAAAAACTCAGGCATGATGGTTTGGTAAGGGCCCAAAACAAAAATAGCAACAACACTCATAAACAAACAGATCTGCAAGAGCAATTTGTGCTGGAAAATATATTTTACCCCGTAGAAAAAATCTTGTAAATGAGAGTCCTGGCTAGATTTGGCTTGTTGGTGGGTACGGGTAAGCAGAGAAAAGCCTAAGGCTGATACAAGCCAACCTACTGCATTGACCTGAAAAAGCAAAGTCCAGCTCGCATTCTCTTTGGTAAAACCAGCTATCAATGGACCCAGTCCATACCCTACCACACTCATAAGAGTCATAAAAATAGCCCCTGAACCCACATTTGTTGGCATAAGTACGTTACCAATCATCGATAGACGTGCTGTAGCAACAAAGGGAACGATCATCCCATAAATGGCCGCAAAGACAAAAAGAAAGCCAAAATTAGCTCTTGTAATATGGCCCAGATGAATCGTATAGGAAACTGCACTGACAAAGGCAGCCGTTAACAGGGAAGCTATAATTATAATCGCTCTACGTGAATAGCGATCGGAGACAATTCCACCAACCAAGCTACATATAGCAAATGGAGCGTAAATCAAGGAAAAAACTACACCGGTCCAACTATCGGATTGGGTAATTTTCCGGGTATAGATGATAAGCGAGTAGGAATACATGGGATGTACAATAAACGCAATAAAGGAAGAGAGATAGAAAGCAGCAATCTGCCATTTGGGAATAGGAACCAATGCATTCGTAGTCTCCGTAGCCATGTCTATCAATCTCCCAAGTCAGATTTTTGTACTGCCTACAGCCTATGCAATTTAGTTTTCTATGGCAAGCCAGAATCTAAAAAATCTTTTACAGCGTGTCTTAAAATAAGTTTATTCTTATACAGTCACTCTCCAGCAAAGAACTGTAGCACCAACAACACTTTTGGTATTTGGTATCTCTACTACAACTTACGACAAAAGTAAAAATCTAAAAATTCCATTGCTTTTTCATTTATACTCTATAAAGTTGGCACAATTATCTCTTGTACTTTTGCAGAGTCCAAAAA
>JBCCIA010000633.1:0-2333 GCA_039028475.1 Spirochaetota bacterium
ATAGATAGCTATATGGAGAAGCTATAGTTTGACTTGTGTAACAACAAAGCTACTTAGCACTGTGTTTTTCTAGTACCTTTAAAATTCTTTTTCGCTTCCTTTTCTTAGCTAGATCTAGAGGTGTTTTTCCGTTTCTATCCTTTGCATTTATAGCTGCACCTTTTATCAATAATAATTTAACGATTCCTATCTTTGCTTTTCCTACTTGCTCCCGCATTCTATTTATAACAATTTGTATCTGTGCTTGTTGTTCATTTTGCGAATCCGCAGGTTCACTGTTTAATTTACTATCTAAATCTGGCGAAAATATAGCCCAGTGCAAAGGAGTTCTACCTAGAGCATCTCTTGTATTTATTTTCGCACCAAAAGCAAGTAGAGCGAGTATATACTCTTGCGGAGCTAATTCTGCTGCATAATGTAAACAAGTGGCGCCTAACTTATTTTTTTTATGAACATCGGCACCTTGTAAAAGCAATGTTCTCAACCCTGTTAATTTTGTAATATCTGGCAAATTTCGTTTTAGTTTAAAAATTGGTACAGATTGTCGTGCCAAAGTCATGTTTCTACTTGCAAAGATCGCGTAAGTTAATGGGGTATCTCCATTTATATCACTCGCATCAATATCAGCTCCTTGGGAAAGCAAAAGCTCTATCTTACTGGTAATATTGGCAATTGTGATGAATTTGCTCCTAAATATATAATGCAAGGCAGTTCTGCCCTTGTTATCCCTAGCACTCACAGACAAACCTTTTGCTAACAAAAATTTCATAGCTTTTAATCCCCTGTCTCTAGTTAGTAAATGCAAAAGATTTGCACCATTTTTATCTTTATATTGTAAATCAGCTCCTTTTGCTAACAATAGCTCAATCGTTTGTTCTCTCCTCGAAGAATAGGCTGCAAAGAAAATTGAACTTTGACCAGATTTATCTTTCACACCAACATCCGCTCCCTTTCTCAGTAACATCTTGACAGTAGTTATATGGCCTCCATTTATAGCATAATGTAACGGTATATTTTTTTCCGTATCTCGTATATTTACACTAACACCTTTTGCCAAGACAAACGCTACTGCTTTATTGTAACCATACTGGGAAAACCAATGTAGAGGATGTATCTTCAGTGCTCCAGTACTCGTAAGGCTAATGCCTTTGCGGAGAAAGAACAAAACCATTTTTTCTCCTCCTACAATTGCAGTCGCTAAAGCATTGTCTCCTTTGAGATCTTTCGCTTCTAAATTTGCTCCTTTCGCTAATAGTATTTTGGCAATCTTTACATTATTTGTACTACTTGCATAATGCAAAGGGGTATGCCCTTTATATGTTCTTGCCTCTATATCAGCTCCTTTTGCCAACAAATAACGGATGATTGCAATTTTCTCACTTTGGATTGCTACATGCAAAGGGGTTTCACCCAATTCATTTTTACTATTGCTGTCTGCACCATTTTGTAAGAGTCGCCTCACCTTTTGCAAGTCTCCCTTTGCAACAGCATCGTGAATCGCAGTATTCTCCGCTCTCAGACCTGCTAGCATAGATAGAACTAAACACAACAAATAAAGAATAAAAGTTTTAGTAAAAATTTGCATACACTTCCTTTTGCCTACTTATCGATTAGAGACCTAACGGTGCTAATTTCTACAATTTTTTCTTTGACAATTATAGCTCTTATTGCTATTTTAATAAACCCTATGCAAAGCCAAGTCGTACTTACAGTGATGGAAAAGCTACCAGTAGAAGCTAAAGAGAAATTGGAAGACTTTTTAGAAATTCTCGTGCACAGATACATTCCTGAATATGCTGAAGAACTCTTTCCAGAAGTGCGTTCTGATGATCCCAGTCCAGATATTCAGGCGGAATATGAAAAGGAATTGGACAAACGCTTGGAACGTTCTCAGAAAGACCCACACCCTGGTTTTACCTTGGAAGAAATTGTAGAAGAGATGGAAGAAGAGCTTGGCAGAAAATTACAAATTTAAAAAAGAAGCAAGGGAAGATCTTAAGAACTCTATCCGCTTTTATGAAAGCCAAGAATTTGGTTTAGGAGAACGTTTTGCAAAGAATGTAAAACACAAGTTATTGGATGTATGTAAAAAACCAAACAAATATTCTACGTTTTACAATGATTTTCGTAAAGCTCCTATTCACAAATTTCCCTATAATTCAATCTATCGTATCCAAGACAAACTTGTGCATATTTTTGCTGTTTGGCATACGAGTAGAAGTCAGAAAAAACTCACTAAGGGTCAACTAAAGAATAACTTACGTATTTGTTTTCCTTGGTAAAACTCTATAATTCCATAGAGCAATAACAGAATCAAAAATTATTTTACAATC
>JBCCIA010000634.1:0-2326 GCA_039028475.1 Spirochaetota bacterium
CATTCGTAGAAATAAATTGGATAGATTGGAAATAATTTCCCACAGCAATAGACAGAAATATGTTTAGCATACTGTACGCAATAATCCATTTTTTAGAAAGTAAGATAATCGCAAAACAAAGGAAAGGAAAGATATAATTGATCGAATTCATCAGTTGTACAGGTGTTTCTGTATTGACTTCTAATATATAAATAGACCATATGCATACAAAAGCCATTGTTACAAAGCAATGAGATGCCAGATCAATATATCCTAGCCGAATAAGGGCGAGTATGCCAAAAATTAGCAAAAGAGCTATATTTGTAACCATCACGCTTGCAGAAGTAAAAGATTTATCGGTAAAGCCTAATACAATCATATTATAAAAAAACACTAGGATAAAAACCACTAGGCAAATGCTTGCCAAAAACCTTACTTTTTGTGCTTCTTTATAGGATAAATTTTGGTAATTTTTTAAAAAATAATTCAACAATGAACTCATATAAATTCCCTACACAGTATATTTCATTGTATCGAATGGCAATATAATTTTATCGTCTTTTCTTTAGAATATCTGAATTACTTGCAAATGAGTTGATTCTTTAACACTGGTATATCTTTTATCAATAAAAGACTTGTTGCGAAGCACATTACCAAAAAAGGTATAATATTGTACCTGGAATTATTTTTCTATGCAAATTGAGAAAAATCCGAATCTGCAAGCATTGGGTGATTGCCGTTATTGCTCCCTGATCTCTGAATCTGTTGGAGAAGATCTGCTAGGCACTGCTAACACAGTAGACCATTGGCTACTTATCGAGTTACCACTACCTTGGCAAGCTTCCGTATTTCAGGAAAACCCAATCATAGGACCGATATATAGCCTATATAAAAGACTTACCTTCTACAAAGGAATTCGTTTGCGCCTTCTTTTACTGGCTCCAGATAAAAACTATTCACAAAAGAATAAGACACGGATCATGTATTACAGCCGTCCCGGAACTGATTTTGTAGCTTATGAAAAACATGAGTTTATTGTTCCCGAAACTAAAGCTCTAGATTTGGCACTTGCCATTCTCAATCAGCTAGGTAGTAAAAAAGGTGCTATGGACCGATTCCAAATATACCGCCAAGAAACACAACATATCTCAGAAATCATAATCTGTACCAATGGGCGCATAGATTCTGCCTGCTCTAAGTTTGGTTTCCCCCTTTATAGGAAATTACGTAAAAATTTTAGCAGCATAGATGGGTCTGCCACAAAAGATAAAATACAGTACCGGGTATGGCAGTGTTCTCATTTTGGAGGCCATCGGTTTGCCCCTACACTCATCGACCTACCTCATGGTCGCTATTGGGGTAGAATGAATTCTAAAGTTTTTCAGCAAATCATCAGCTCTAGCGGTGACCTATCTGCACTAGAAAATAACTACCGAGGTTGGTCTGGTTTTGATAAGTTTGTACAGATTGCAGAACACCAATTATTGCAACGTTATGGTTGGGAGTGGTTTTCCTACCCTCGTTCTGGAAAAATAATCCGCAAGGGAAGTTTTTCTCTAACAGAACGCATGGCTCTAATCCTTATTCGTCTCATTCCTATCTATGCGATACAATATCTCTTACATATGTGGATAAGAGACCCCAAATGGGCTAAGGTGGAAATTCGCTACCAATTGCCAAATAGCGATAGAAGTAGTACGTTTACCGCTATTGTAAAAGAAACAAGTTGCGTACTGACTGCTAAAAATTCACCTAAACCTAAAAAAGCTACTAAGTTTATAACACAAGCACAATATAGTGTTGAAGTCCTCAAACCTTAAGTAGCTAGCTTTCTGGTGTTTACGATTAGGACGTCGTATGTAGTACATTATATAACCTGTTACGGCCAAAGCTCCTACAGTGAAACTGAGAAAACAATAGACTATCTTTGTTTTTAAAATGCTTTTTTGCATTTGCAAGGAGAGAAAAAACCGCGTTCGGTACTTACACTGTCACGGAAACTGTCTCCCTTTCTACCTACAGCTAAGACTCTGTAGAGAAGCGTTTTATCCTGATTTATGGGACCTGTTACATCAGCGGTCGCAAATGCCTGGTTAAAGGTACCTACTTCTACTTCTTCCTTTGGTTGGGCAAGCAAAGCCGCAGAGAGAAGCGATAAAACTAAAAAATAAGTAAAGGAGATAAATTGAAAGGTTTTAAAAATTTTTATATGTGATAAATGATTCTGACTCTCAATACGGAATTTAACAGTAAGATTTTTGTCAAGTAATTATTTTTAAAACCTTTCAATTTATCTCCTTTACTTATTTTTTAGTTTTATCGCTTCTCTCTGCGGCTTTGCTTGCCC
>JBCCIA010000635.1:0-2315 GCA_039028475.1 Spirochaetota bacterium
ATAAAATTTCTTACCTATCCCGCTTTTTTTCTCGCAATGGTAGTACTCTTTCTTCCTTCCCAAATCTTTACCCAGACAGTATTGCTTGCACAATGTATCGTAATATCTAGTTGTTCCTATCTATTGTATTTAACCATTGTTGCTAGCATTCGCAGACGTAAAGGGGCAAAGACTTTTTTGTTTGGCCTTTTTATCTTTGCTACATTTATTACAAACGATATTTTAAACAGCAATGATATCATAAGTACTGGCGATTATGCTCCCTTGGGCTTTTTTTGGTTTATCTTTTTCCAGGCATTCTTTCTCTCCATGCGTTTTGCATCTACCTTTAATAAGGCAGAAAAACTTTCCGAAGATTTGGAAGAACAAAACGAACAACTTAAAAAACTAAACCAGGAAATACAGGAAACCAATGAGGCTTATGAAAAATTTGTTCCAAAGCAATTTTTGAGTCTATTAGAAAAAGAACATATTACAAGGGTAAAGCTGGGGGATCAAACCGCGAAAAAGATGAGTATCTTATTTTCAGATATTCGTTGTTTTACTACCCTATCAGAAAGTATGAGTCCCGAAGAGAATTTTACCTTTATCAATGAGTACCTCTCACAAGTTAGCCCAGAAATAACCAAACACAATGGTTTCATTGATAAATACATTGGCGATGCCATTATGGCTCTTTTTGAAAGGAGTAGCAATAATGCTGTTGACGCTGCTATTGCTATGTTGGATAGGTTGCATCTGTTCAACCAAAATAGAATCAAAAATGGACAAAGTAGAATTTCCATTGGTATAGGTATACACACTGGTGATCTCATTCTTGGTATTATTGGAGCTACTGGTAGGATGGAAGGAACGGTAATTGCTGATGCTGTAAACCTCGCTGCCCGCTTAGAAAGTTTGACCAAAATGTACGGTGCTTCGCTTCTTATCAGTGAAGATACTCTGGACCAATTGGACCACATCGAAAAATACCATTACCGTAAACTCGATAAAGTCAAGGTCAAAGGAAAAAATACAGCAGTCGGAGTTGTAGAGGTACTGAATGGCAATTCGCAGAGAATCCTTGAGCTAAAGTTAAGCACTAGAGATGATTTTGAGCAGGCAGTCAGCCTTTACAATGAAAAACAATTTCAAGATGCAATCGTATACTTTACTAAGGTATTGGCAAGAGACCCGTTGGATAAAGCTGCCAAGATTCATTTGGAAAGAGCCAGGTATTGTCAGGAACACGGAGTTGCACCAGACTGGCAAGCTGTAGCCAGTATAGATAAAAAATAGTCTCTCGCAGTCTTTGCTTGACATAGTAAAGGCAAAATTAAATACAATGGAGGGGGAGTCACTCATGAAAAACGTCAGATTAGCCTTAACATTTTTATTTGCAGCCTTTATCATATTTGGTGGAGTCAATCATTTCATAAAGCCAGAAATGTATTTTCCCTTTATCCCTGGCTTTTTACCTAAAGTATTTGTGAACTATGCCTCTGGTGTATTGGAGATTGTCATTGGAATTGGTTTGTTTATCCCTAAATATAGACAGAAAAGTGCTCAGGCTTTATTGCTATTGATGATCGTCTTTCTACCTCTCCACGTCTGGGATGTATTCCGAGACGACCCAGCAATCGGTTCACATAAGGCGGCACTTATCAGATTACCAGTGCAGTTTTTGTTTATCGCTTGGGCTTGGTTTATTGGTAAGAAGGGGAAGTGAGAAGGAGAGTTAGAAAATCAAATGGTTGGATGGAGTGGTTGAGGATATCAGTCTGAAAGTAGAGGCAAGAGAAACTTTAGAGAATATGAATCTGGAAATTTTGCAGACGAATACTGTCTATGAGAAGTTCGTTCCCTGACATTTTCTTAGACTCTTAGACAAGGCTGCAAAAATTCATCTAAATCAAGCTAGTTATTGTTTGCAACATGGAATTTCTCCTGAATGGGAGGAGGCCATTGAACTGTAGGGGAAGGAAAGTAGTTATTTGTGAAATGATTTCTTATTTTTTTACTAAGAGTTGGATGAAGGAAATAATTTATTGTTGAAGTAAATTAAGTATTGTTTTATGTTTAGTTTGGATGTGTAGAATGGAAGAAGTAACAGAAGAATATATGGAGCGGGTTCAAAGTCTTTACCAGAATAAGTGCAATCCTGTAGAAATTCTCGCACAAATCCAAGAAGACATAAGTGCTCAGGATGTCGATTCTGCTATTAAGGTTTTGAGCACCATTTTCCAATTTGACTTTGAAGCTTTTTGTAATGTTTTTCCCAATTATATGACCGCCGAAAATGATGAGTTAGACATTGAATTGATCAAAGAAATTGA
>JBCCIA010000636.1:0-2288 GCA_039028475.1 Spirochaetota bacterium
ATTTTAATGCTTGACAAAATTATATAAAGAATAAAAATATGAAAGAAAATTTAACTAACAGCTATTTGGTTCACCTTAAACTTTTGTTTTTTCTGTCCAGCGTTTGGGGTCACCCTCAAACACCCCCAAAAGAGAACAAATTATTCCCCCTTCGGGAGCAAGGGGGCAGTAGGCTACTCCAATTGCACGTGCAAAAACTTAAGCTGCTTATGCAACAACTCATAATACTTCTTGCGGCGTTTTTTATGGTAGGTTTTTCTCTTGTTGTAGAGCCTGTCTAACAGAACTTCTATTCTATCTAGAAGTGCTTTGTAGTCTACTGGCACTAGCCCTTTTTCCATAAGGTTTATATTATTAAAAAGATGTGGCTTAGAGAAATGCTGCAAAACGAGTCTAAAAAAGAAATTCTTCTATCTCATCTTTCATAATGACCTACCAGCTCCAACACAATGCTTTTGCACTGTTTTGTTTTTCCATTGAATCCAGTATTCTTGCAAACCTTCAGGAGTCTTTTTTAATTCGCTAATATCCAATGACTCTCTGGGAAGAGTAACACCTCTTAACTCCCTCTTTCGTTGGCTTAGTGCTGGAGTATGGTTCCAACCCCCAACATGATCAAAGGAAGTAAATGCATCACATTCCTTTGCAACCTGCAAAAAAGGAATGGATAATTTATATTGAACTGTACCAGTGCCCATGCCCTTTGTGCTCATAGCAATATTCGTAAAATCCACTCGTACATAATTTTTACTAACAAATAATTCTTTGAGTTTTTCACCCACTCTTTTGGACATAGTATTCGAAAACCTATGGGCAATATCTGCTCCATTTTTAAATTCAGGACCTTGGTAAGTACCAAAACAACTCTTATGGGAACAAATAATTTTTGCTGATTTAGGTTGTTCAACTTGCGGACTCTGGTTTGACTGATTACAACTAAGGACAGCTAGAACAATTATAATGCATAAAGAAGAATTAAAAAATATTTTACTTTTCACTCACAACCTTCCCATTGAAATCCAAGACATAATAGTTATAAGAAAAGTCGGTAAGCTCAATTGTATCTTCATTGATAATGAGTTTATCTGAACCATCTACAGAAGCAAAAATATCAGCTCCCGAAAAAACCCATTTCTTAACCCCACCTAAAGTAACTCCAGAAATTTCGACTTCTCCATGAACGAGTATATCATCTTGCAAACGAAACATTCGAAAACACGCAGACCAATCACACCGTAACTTCCAAAGTAAATTTAATGCAATTAACTCCAGACAATACAAGGAATCACCCACAAGGAGAAACAACCTATCCTTTTCTAAAATATAACTAACTGTACCACTAAAACCAGAATTCAGAATGATAGCACTGTTTGTGAAATCATCTTCGTCTTGCTGGTAAATAACTATAGCTCTATTGGAATAATATTCTGTAGAATCAGCATAAACCAAGTTGTAAGAGTATAAGTTATCGGCAGAGTTTAGTGCATACGTAGGATCTTCATAAATTTTTATGGTAAAGTTCTTATACTGAAATAGAGTCTTATAATTCATGCATTCCTTTTAAAATTCTTTTGATAACGCAAAAGCAAAAATTTAATCTCTATGAGATACATACTTAGCAAGCTCTTTGTGAAAATGATTATCTTTGAAATTCTCAAGCAGAGAATGCAGATAGGCTTGCAACCCTTTCCACTCAGTCAATTTTGGATTGCTAAAACGCAAACGCAGATCAACATTGGTATTGCGTATCCCCAAAATATAACTTATACCATCCAAACTAACACTCCAATCCCTTGCTTGTAAAGGCAATGTGGATAAAATAGAGAATAGCTTGTCTTCCTCACTTGCAAGTTCCCTTATTTCATAGCGAATACACTTCTTTTCCTGCTGCGAAAACTCAGCTGCGATTTGCTGTCGGACAAATTTCGAAGTATTTCCTTCTCTACTAAGTTCTACGTAATCAATATGTACAAGCAATACAGGGTTGGTAAAGCTCGGCATAAAAAGAGAATACCAAATTTGTACAATTTCCGCATGGCCACCCTTCTGTTTTCCCTTATCTCGCAATGAATGGCGACCGAGACGAATTTCTTCTAAGCCCAACAAATGAGCTAAAGATTGGAACATCTCCTCAGCGGAAGAATACAAGGTATCCATTAACTTTGTATAATTCATTTGCAAACGTCCAGATACAATAAGATTTCTTCCTATACCAGATTAAAAGAAAGACCCTTTTTTGCGAATCGAAAACTTTATACCTATTCCTACAAACCTTGGACATAAAAAAG
>JBCCIA010000637.1:0-2259 GCA_039028475.1 Spirochaetota bacterium
CAAATTTCATATCAAACACTATTAGGTAGAATTGAGGTATTATTTTGCTAAGTGTTCAAAAATGTTACTCAGGCCTATTGTATTCACTCATGAAATCGAGAAGACTTTCGAAAGAAGAGTGGTTCAATACAATCTCACATGGTTTTGCCGCTTTTTTAAGTTTTTTAGGATTTGGTTTAATGCTGTATTTCTCGCTTAGAGATTATAGTTTTCCTAAACTAAGCGGTTCTATTTTATATGGCTTCTCTCTCTGTTTTGCATTTACTTCTTCGGCTATCTACCATAGCCGCAAAAAAGGTAGAACAAAAGATATTTTTCAAAGGTTGGATCATATCGGAATTTTTCTCTTAATTGCAGGTACCTATACAACATACATCCTCAATCGATTTTCGTCAGAAAGAGGCTATGTAGTTTTATCTATTGTATGGGGAATGTCGCTTGTTGGGATCACCATCAAAGCTTTTACCGCCAAAAGGTTTACCAACCTCTCTACAATCTTCTATATCCTAATAGCCTGTGTCATCTTCTTCGAAATAGAGCTACTTTTTAAAACACTTTCCTGGAGCTGTCTTATCTGGTTATGGAGTGGTGGCCTCCTTTATCTGATTGGAGTTTATTTTTACATCAAAGATAATAAATATATGTACCACTCGATCTGGCATTTATTTGTAATTCTCGGAGCTTTATTTCACTATATTTCAGTTGTTGTTTATGTGATTTGACAAAGTAAGATCTTTTCTTGGATGCCCATTTCTGACCCAAAACCTCATCTTCATAAACCAATTCTCGTAATAAATAAACATTGCACAGAATATGCTGCAACAATTCTTTTGTTCTTTTGCTTGGGATAAGATGATATTTATTCAAGTATACGACAACAAATTTCAAAAATGGATCACCTTGTTATAAGAAGGTTCTTTTATCCAATGATTTGGTTAAAATCAAACCTTCGCACAAAAGAACCATGAAAGTAATTCTTTTTTCTTATCTATTGTCTTTCTTATTTTGAACCATAGACAACAGTACCGAGCCTTATCAATGTTCCGTTATCATATTCTGCATCTACGGTATTCACACTAGTTGTCCTTCCCCATATATCATACGAAGCGGTATAGTTATAATAAGTAGCTGTGGACGATGTGGATCTAGCTTCGATCCTACCATAAAATCTCAAACTTGACGCTGTTGTGGTAGTACTGGAAGTCGCAGCAGGAATAGCTTCCTTGTAACCTAATAATTTATTGTCATTGTCTAGTAGAACATCTGTAGTTAATGTTAAATCTTCTGCCGTCTGATTTGTAACGGTTGTTTGTGCACAAAATGGAATGGAAGCATCTAAACTGACTCCTGAAACAGCACTCACTGACTTACAACTTAATGTTCCAGACATTCCAGTTACATCCGTGCTGCTGACGCTTATAGTATAATTCAATTCACTATAGACCGTATCAGTCATCGCATATGTTGTATTGGATGTGTTGCTTATTGCAAAAAAGCTCTTCTTAAGAGTTACCTCACTCCCGCTATAAGAAATATCAATTTGTTGGTACGGCTTAGACGTCATAGAATAGCCTCCTGTGGTAGTACCTTCAATCTGGGCAAAAATTGCGATTTGTGTGACTCTTCCCTGAGAATCATAAGAAAAGGTATATTTGCCGATCGAAGGCAATGAACCTTTAGTAATTATCAATCCTGAACCCTTATCAGTTTGATCTCCACAAGTTTGAGATTGGGAAATTTCAGTTATACGGTTTTCAGAGTCATAGCTATAAGTTGTGGTATTGACAACGTCTACAGTAGTAGCAGATGAGCCAGAATTTGCCGGACAGGAAATCGTTGCTGCTGTTCCCGCTGCAATTTCTTTTTTGCCAGTAGTTTTTACCTCGGTAACATATTCGGAAGAATTATAAGTGAAAGTCTGCTCTACTGTCCTCTTTGTCACATCATTGTTTCCAATCTCGGATATATCCCGTAAAAAAGCCTTTGTTGGTTTACAATCGTTGTGCTGCCATGGCTCAAACCCGGATAGAGCTCCGTCAGAGGCACTTGAAACGGTGGTGTAAGGGTGCGGAACTAAAAACTGGTAAATCATCATATTGAGTGGGCTAGAGGGAACTCCACAAGATGTTCCATAATTTTCTGTCCCAGTAGCTTGGGGTGTAATAAGTGCCAAAAGTGAAGTTTTTTCGTTATTGTTATTTTTGTTATTGCTTGCTGTATACCAACTACAGTTTACTAAAAAAGCTAAAAATACAATCA
>JBCCIA010000638.1:0-2237 GCA_039028475.1 Spirochaetota bacterium
ATAGGGTTATCAATTTGTAAGTTTCCTTGTTCTAGGTTTTGGATAGATAGCAATAAATTCTTAATAGATTCAGAGGTAGAACGAACAAAAAATATCGAGGTTGTGATGATAAGAATCACTACCCACGCCATCATAACGCTTAAGAAAATGAGTTTCTCATGCAAACTTTTGTCAAATAACTCAGGAGCGATCACAAAGAGACTCAACATGCCAACTGGCAATGATAGAATAGAAAAAAAACTTAGCGAAATACGTAAAAAGAAAGTAAAGTTTTTATTGCCAATCGCGATATGGCTCACCTGCTTAAAAAGAGGTTGTTTGAGCAAAGCCATCAACCTGTATTCTGCGACAAAAAAAGTACACAAAGAAGAGAGTGGCAAAATCAAGGCTACGTTATACACAAGAAGGGGCAATTTGAAATAAGAAAGACCAAAAGCAGATACCATAATCACAATAGTTGAGGAAGTTCCTACAATCCATCTGAGAGAAATGATAATTGCTTCTTTCGTGGGGTAATTTAAAATCAATCTCCTCAAAACTAGAATCTCATTCTCATCAGAGTCTGTCTTAGCAAACACTGCTGAAATTTTTCTAAAAAAATAGTTGCGGTAGAGAATCGTGGGGGTAAGAACCAAAACAAGCCCGCAAAAAGCACAGAATAGCAAAGTTAAAACTTCTTGGCCGTGTAGAGTGGAGGTAAAAATATTATAGTACACAAAGCCCGGAATCATCAAACCTTGGACAATCAATTCCATTTTTATATTAAAATCTAAAGTAAACTTTTTTCGATTGGGCAGCATAGACGGATACACTATGGAGCGGAATGTTCCCTAAAACAAGCAAATTTATCTCTTTCCGTTCTATATTTGCAAAACTAGCCTAACATTGGACACACAAGCAAAAATTACAGATACCAAAGCTGTAACTGATTCCTCCTCAGTTGCTAAATTTATCATTGTCTTTTTCAACCCATAAGTAAAGTTTTGCACATAATAGGGATTTTTTGTATTCGTACAAAACCTTCACAAAAAGATGAAGTTAGGTATTTATAATATTTGTCGCTTTCTGCTTCGAGGACTGTCTATTTCGGTCTTGTTTTTTACCATACATGGGGGTCTTAGCGCCGATTCTAGACAAACCGGTTTTCGCAAGGGAGGCTATTATTTTGAATACCGCTACGGACTTGCCTTCTTACACTCAGGAAGCGCCGTTGGCAGTATTTATGATAACAACGATTTGCCGGTTTCAGCAGTGTCTAATGCAGACGATGCAGCTGTATTTTTCTACTCCCGATCGGATGGCAATAGACCCAATATCTCCTCTACTCCGCATAGTATACTGCTGGAATATGGATTAACCGACAAATTGGGCATAGGATTCGATCTTCATACCGAATTTTTGCAAGCATCC
This sequence comes from Spirochaetota bacterium, assembly GCA_039028475.1. GTDB lineage: Bacteria > Spirochaetota > Leptospiria > Leptospirales > Leptospiraceae > JBCCIA01. Next base: position 1,411 of record JBCCIA010000638.1, read on the forward strand.
AACTTCAGTACATCCAACTACAACCAAAACTTGCTCTACAGTGCGATTCTGTACGGCAGCGATTTTAGCAATCCTTTGGTACTTTCAGACATCAACAAGAGGTATATTGCCTTAAAAGAAAAAGCAAACCTGTTGAACATTCTCAGTCTCGATTTCAACGTTGCCTACCATTTCTCTCCTGGAAAGAAGTGGGACCCTTATGCGCGTGCTGGATTCGGACTTGGGAAAGATCTATATAGTAACAATCTTGTTACCCGCTTGGTAGGTTCTATCGGAACAAGGTATTTTGTTTCTAAGCAGTTCTATCTACTAGGAGAATTCCAGCTGGCCCACCAGGAAATCATCCAACAATCACAACAGGGTCTTCTCGCTAGCTATACTCCCAATGGCCATTTAAGAGAGGCTTATGTCCAGGTAGGTTTAGGCTATAGCCCTGATTTTAGTAGAAAAAAGAAAAAACCTAAAAAGAAAGAAAGCAAACCTCCGGTTAAAGAAGAATTAAAACCTCCTATCCAAGAGAAAAAACAGCCTTCTGTTAAAGAGGAAATCAAACCGCCAGTTACAGAAGAAACTCCAAAAACCAATACCCTCGTTCCAGAATTGCAAAGAGTAGCGCGTGAAAATAGCCTATTGTTGCAAGAAAAAGATGGAAAACTATTTGTGATTTCAGCCAATGCAGGGCTTTTTGAATCTGGTTCCGATCGGATAAATTCCACCGGTAAAAGATCATTTACCAATTTAGCCAGGGTTTTGGCCAAACTACAGGATGTACAATTTACCATCACTGGACATACAGACTCTTCCGCTAGGGTGGAATTGGCCAATTA
>JBCCIA010000639.1:0-2226 GCA_039028475.1 Spirochaetota bacterium
CCCCTGTAGAATGTGCTTTTTCTCCTGATGGGAAGTATGCCTGGATCTCCAACTACAAAATGTATGGAGCAGGCTTTGACAATCCCGGAACAGACGATTGTAACAGAAGTCCGGAGAAATTCTCCTTGGACTCCATCTTTAGCAAAAATTAGATCTTGTGAACTCAAATTTTCGACCATTAAAAAATAGGAAACCTGTTGTTTGCCAATAGCTTGTGAAGAACGCGTCATGTACATTTGCACATTTGCAGATCGCACCTTATTCGAACGATTCGAAACACGCCCTGGATTGAGGAATTTTACTGCAATAGCAAAAACGACACAGAGTATGATGATATCTAAAAAGATTACAATATTCCGCCACGTTTTCTTTTTATTCTGCTGGTTCAAAGAATCTAAAAATTCTCGAAACTCCTCTGGCGACCTCGAATGATATCCTCTAGCCATGGTACAACCTATGAAAAGTATATTTTTGTATTTCTACTGCTGTGGGGTACATGAGTTTGCTGGTACGACTCAGTTCTAGTAAAGATTGCGTTAGGTGGAAGGCAAGCTCTAAGGTATATTTTTTACTCAGGTAATAGGAAAGAATGCCTAAAAATAGATCACCACTCCCCATGACAGCTAATTTTTCATTTGGATAATTCCAAATGAAAACTTCACCCAAGGAAGTACAGAGTATGGAGAAATTGCTACGGTAAATCAAGTTGACCTTGCATATTTTTACATACTCTTGCAATTGGGTGAGTAGCTCTTCTATATTGCTATGATCGGCATCGATAAGTCTCTTAAATTCACCAGGATGAGGCGTTAGAATAAAATTATCATTCAGCTCTAGCTGCTTGAATGTATCCAAAGCCCCTGAATCTACTATTATCTTTTTTCCTGATAAACGTGTAAAGCCAGAGCTAGGCAAAGAAAATTCTTCCGGGCGCAAACCAGGGCCTAACAGAAGTACGGCAGATTTTTTGACAAACGGATCTGCAAAAAAGCTGTCCTGCAAAACCTCTCCCATCATGGATTCATCTTGGGAAAGCATGCTTTGGATTGTACTAGCACTAGGAGAAAATAGTTTTGAAATTCCACCTCCCAAATGGTGAAAGGCCTTTTGAGCAGAGAAAATAGCCCCCTGCATTCCCTGTGACCCTCCCAAGAATACCAAAGATCCATTGGAAAATTTATGAGAGATCCGTCCCCGTTCACTATAAGTCGCAATCATCTTTCTCTCTAAAGGTTGCAAAGCAAAAACATTTCTATCCTGGTGTTTGTCTTGCAAATAGCTAGCGATAGGAAAGCCAATCGAGTGGAAGCTATGCTTTTTGACTTGACTTTTGAGAAATGCATTTTGCATTTTTCGGATACCAATTTCAGCGAGGTAATCTACATGGATGTAAGGAGCCGTACCTGCCAAAGAATAGCCAGAAGCCACATCTAAGGACAAAATATTGCAGTATTGGGAGTTAGCCCGCAAACGATTGCAAGCCTCAATCACCTTTTCATACAAACTAGACAAAGGAGGCCTAAAACCAATTCCTAAAAGTCCATCAATGACAATTCCTGAGAAAGATGCCAACTTTTCATGATACATAAAAAAGCTATCTAAGTCATAAATCTCTGCATTCGTCCTTTGCAATAGCTCTTTATAAAATAGGAATTCTTCTGTGTGCTTGCCCGCTTTTACAAACACATGGCAGCTTTGTAAAAATGCCTCGTTTTGCATAACAAAATGTGCCAGAGCCAAAGCATCCCCACCATTATTCCCACTTCCACACAAAACTAGTAAATCACTTGTTAGCAGCTCGGTTTCGTATTCTTTGTAAATTGACATTGCCGCGACTCCCATCAAAAGAGTCGAAGATAGCCTATACTCTTCTATGGCGTACGTGTCTAGGGCTTTGCTCTCCTGTTTGGTAAACAATCGATCCTTCCCATATGCAGGCATCAGTTCCACGAATATAACTCCAATTTTTTGTCTTCTAAATAGATAGAGTATATTTTGTCATTACCGTCCATATAAGTTTCTCGCCAATTTTTTCTGGGCTTGGAAAAGGTTATTTTTTGGTTACTGATATAGTTACCTTGCTTATCATGAATTTGCAATTTGACAGATAAGGCATCTTTCCTAGTTTCCCAGATGACAAACTCACCGTTTTGTTTGATCGCAAACAAAACATCGGAAGGATTTTTGATCTCTTTTAGAAGTGTCTCTGGCTGTTTTTGGTTAAAA
>JBCCIA010000640.1:0-2226 GCA_039028475.1 Spirochaetota bacterium
AAAAATTGTAAATTCAGCTCAATACAGTTTACCCCAAAAAGTCAGTAACATCAACAGTGCAATTTCTCTGATCGGTCTGAAAGGTATCAAAAATCTTTTGTATTCTTTAGGTACCCAAAATGTATTGAATAAAAAATACAAAAATATCGAACAACTACTTGCGCACGCGAGTAAGACAGCTTCTTTTGCTTCGTACATTGCCAAGGAATATAAGAAATATAAAATATTAGATGATGTTTATATTGGTAGTATGTTACATGATATTGGAAAAATTATCCTGAAAAATGCACATCCAGGCATTTTGGAAAAGATCCAAGAACACTGTTCCAATAAGGAGATCGATTCTCATTTTATTGAAAGTATTACGTTGGGAATTTCTCATGCAAAAATTGGTGCAGAAGTTTCGAAAAAATGGAACTTTCCTGATATGATTGTCAACCAAATTGAATTTCATCATACTCCTCTTTTAGCTCCTGTAGAGTATTTAGAAATGGCAAGTGTTACCTATCTTGCCAATGAGTTAGCGGATTACAGTGCAGATGACAAAAAACAATATGCAAGTATGGAAAAAGCAATTCTGGAGATGTACAATTTGGATACCATTGAAAAATTCAACGCTTTGCATGAGAGATTGAACCAACTTTATCATAAGCAAACAGAAGATTCTAGTGGATAACTAAGACTTACCAAATTTCCTAAGTTCTTCTAATATTTCTTTACACAGGTTTCTGTACTTGCTTGATATTTCGCTAAATATATCAACAGTATTGCCATGCCAATATAGTCTAGAGTTTTCTTTGCCTTGCGGATAATCAATAATAAATGTAGCACCACCCATAACTGCCTCGTATGCAACATCATCTGGCAAAGTATCATAATCCAACAAGGGTGGTTTCAGTTTCTCAAACGTATTTCTCAATTGTGTAAATTCTCCAGAAGTAAGAGGATACTCCTGAATTTTAAGCTGTTCTTTAATCTTTGTAATTTTTTCTTCACGTGGAGTATTCGAATCAGATATCATAGAATACCATAAATTTGGTGAATGAATAGAGTGAAGAATTTTACTTTTAACATCTAATCGAAAGAACTCATACCCTTCAGAAGAGGCAAAAAAGAAAAGCCCGAATTGATTGGTATTTGCTTCTGGAATGTCTAAAAAAGATAGATACCCTGAATAAGTATCTTTTGGATGTAGAGGTTGTCCATCTTGGGGACTGGGAGGTGGAATAGTTTTATTGCTTTTTGTACCTGACCACCAATTCTTAATTTTTGTAAGTATTCGAGTAAACATATTGTTTTGAAAATACCGCATTTCTGGAATTATAAATCCGATTTTGTATAGGAATTCATAAATGTCAAGTGCATCATTATAGGGCAGAAAAATAAAATAATTATTTGCTTAACGTTGGTAAGACTGCTGCTTGACTACTATAAATGAATATAAAAATCTACCAACATGCTAACTATCGCAAAATATTTTCTATTGCCAAAGCTGTTTCTTTTTTCACTCTTTCTTTGCGACAACAAGCCAAACATACTAGTCGTCCAAGCAACTGCTTATAATTCTGTCAAAAGCCAAACCAGCGATAATCCAACCCTTGCAGCCTGGGGAGATACACTTTCACCTGGGATGAAGATAGTTGCCGTTTCTCGAGATCTAATCAAATTGGGTTTGGATCATAACACGGAGGTCAAGATCCAAGGTTTTGAGGGTAGCTATGTGGTAAAAGACAAAATGAACAGACGCTGGAAACAGAAAATAGATATTTATATGGGGCTAGATGTCAAAGCAGCCAAAAAATGGGGAATACGAAAAGTAAATATATGCTGGTAGAAATAAGAGACGTTTTATTTCACGACAACTCTTTTAAGACTTTATGATTGCACCAATGAAATATTTATTAAGTCTTTCTTTTGCGGTAGTAGCGATTTTATTTCTTGTTTCGAATCTAATATTCGGTTGGCCTTTGGTAATGTGGTACAATGATTATTTGTTGGCTAGGTACTTGCATAGTTTAGAAACTATTGATTTCCCACATAACTCTAAGGTTGTCAGTAGTTCCAGTCTTTTTGGTATTTTACACGGTGTTAGCAATCATTGCGACAGTTCTATTGCAGTCTTACTAGAGTCTGATATGGCTATTACACAGTTTGAGAACTTTGCTCAGGAATTGGTTCTGTTAGATCCTCCTTTTAGCCAATTGGGGAGTCGCTATTCTGAAATAT
>JBCCIA010000641.1:0-2206 GCA_039028475.1 Spirochaetota bacterium
CAAGAATATTCTTCATATAGTTACAATGCAAAACGCTATATATTAGAAAAGAGAATATTTTTGTTGGACTTTCTTATTCTGCCTGGACAGAAAGGGCAAAATGGGCTTTAGATTTTTATCAGATCTCTTACCAGTTTGAAGAATATATACCAATGCTTGGTGAAATTCCTTTACGCATGCGGTTGGGAAAATGGAAAGGCAATGTGAGTGTGCCAGTTTTATTCCATGAAGGAGGTGCTGTAGAAGACTCGCTAGATATTTCTCTATATGCTGAATCACAAAAAATAAATAAAGATTTGTTTTCTGGAGATGAAAAACGTATAGTAGACTTTACCAGGCGTTTAGACTTTTATACTAATATTTTAAGGCTTCGTACAACACAACGAATTCGAAGGAACTATAGGGCACTGGAAGAGCATGTACCTGATTTTGTACCTAACTTTTTAAAATTTTCTGGGGTACCATTGAGTTATTTAGGAACTTCTTATATATTGAGTAAGTACAAACCGCAAGATTCTCTTGAGAATACGAGTTTGCAACAAGTACGCAGTTATTTATTGGAAATTCGCAGTATTCTTCAGCAAAAGCCGTACATATTTGATGACTTTAGCTTTGCTGATATTAGCTTAGCAACCTTCTTCCAGTTTATTTTGCCAGTGTCACAGACATATATTTTCTTAGATACTGCAACACGGCAATGTTGGATTGAGAAAGATTTATCCGATGAGTTTGCCGATCTGGTAGCTTGGCGCGATCAACTGTACCAAAAGTTTCGATAAATTGTATGGATGCACATGAAAAGCGTCATTTACTGACTAGTATCTATTTTACTGTACTGTTCGTACTTTTGCTTTGGTTGGTTAAATCAATTGAAATGCGCTTTCAGGTTTCCTTTGCAAAATACGGAGTATATCCAGGTACCTTACAGGGCTTAAGGGGTTTATTATTTGCCCCTCTATTGCATGTGGATCTTGGACATTTATTGGCAAACACTCCTCCTATTTGCCTCTCATTAGCAGGAATATTTTATTTGTACCGAGAAGCTAGTGTCTTTGTAATCCCTATTATATATTTCTTTAGCAATTTGGGGGTTTGGCTATTTGGGAGAAAAGCTTTTCACATCGGAGCTAGTGGACTTATCTATGGTTTTTTATGTTTTATTTTTTTCAGTGGTGTTTTTAGAAGAGAACGCAGGGCAATTGCATTGGCGTTGATTGTGACATTTTTGTATGGAGGGATCATGGTATCCGGGGTCTTGCCGGCAAAAGAAAGTATGTCTTATGAGGCACATCTTTCAGGAGCTATTTTGGGTATCATTCTTGCTTTTTTCTTCCGCAAAATGGGTCCACCCGAGGAAGAGCAGGTTGAGGAAGAATTGGTTCCAGAGTGGGAAGAAGAAATTTGGGGAACTTATTCTAATTAATTTTGTGGTTTCGTCTTATTCTTCAGGTAGTTATTTACTTCCTCTCTGGTTAAGAAAGAGAAACCATCTTCTCTAAGAGCAGGTAAAAAAGAGTTTCCTAGCCTTTTATTCATTTTGTGCAAAAATTTTAAGTTGTAGATTTGTTTGTAGCATTTGGTAAGGAAAAGAGCGTGTCCACAGCCTAAGAGGTGATAGCCTTCGTGTACTAAGGTTGCTTTAGGGCTTGCTCCAAAAATCTGATTGAGAGAGTAATATTTAGCTATAATATAACCACGAGAATGTGTATTACCATCAACAACGCCTAAGATAGTTACAGGCGCAAACAATTCCCAAATAAAATCGGCTAGTTTTGGGTCGACAAGTATAAGCATACGATCACAGGGCTTTCTTAAGGGAATGCGTAAAAGATTTTGGTATATTCCTTCTGAAAAAAAGCTTTTTCGCTGCCAAGTGGTAACTTTGGCTAGCTTGATGTCAATTTGGTAGAGAGCTAACTCATCTCTCCAAGCATTTAACAAGTCTGTAACTGTGTTATTGTGGATACCCTTTTCTTTGAAAATACAAAGTTGTAGATGAGTGGGGTCACTATAGTCATACTTCTGTCTTTCTGCCACTCGGTGAAAGCCTACACTTGTGCAGTCCAGCAGCATAAATATAGATAGCAAATAGAGATACTTCATTATGAATCAAAGTTACTCTTACAGCGTGTCTTAAAATAAGTTTATTCTTACATAAAAGGCTAGCTGCAAGAGCCTGTAGTAGTGTTTTCAGACAGGCTCTTAG
>JBCCIA010000642.1:0-2202 GCA_039028475.1 Spirochaetota bacterium
CAAAGCAGAACTATCCGCTATGAGAATCACAAGAACTCCTTCTTCAATCCTTCAAATTCGTCTTGTAATTCTTCTTTAGAAATATTAATCACCGGTATTTGGTTCTTAGAGCACTCTTTCATAAAATCATAAATATCTAAACCCGATACTTCTGCCGCCCTACCAATGGACACTTTCTCTTTCTTATAAAGCATAAGTCCAAGATATAGTTTTACAGCGTGCCTAAAAATAAACATATTCTTTCACCAAGGGCAAGCTGCAAGAGCCTGCAGCTTTGTTTTCAGACAGGCTCTTATATCATAGACTAGCTCTTCTTTATTCTGTAGTAAAAGTAAATTATCTGGTAAATCAATAGTTATTTGCATTTAAGTCTTCTCCATCATTGGCAATTTTAATAAACATGTTTCAAAAAAATTCAGCTTTGCCTATTCCCTCTCATTTCCATCAGGGCGTTTTCCATACTTCTCTGCATATTTTCGAATATACTCACGCTCAATTCTACGAGCCTCTTTTCTCCCTTTGATACCAGTCAAAAGAATTACAGCAAAAAACTTAATCCAACCCGCAGCGAGATTGAAACTTTTAACCTGTTTGTTGGCTCTTTTAGAACTTCCATCGTGATTTAGCGGATTCCCACAAATTCCATATTTGAAAGTATTATTCGTTTTTTTATATTTGATTTCGTACAAATGGTGATCATTCATATTTTCATTTGAATTCCCATGTTTATTCATTGGGCAATCCTTTCACAAGATCCATAAAACCATTTTTTAAGTTCCAACCTTCTTTATTGCTATAGGTTTCATAGCTAAAGCGGGTCAAAAGGGAGAAATCATCTCTACTAGTTTTGATTTCGTAAGCTTTTTGTGAGATATATAGCAGAGGGTCAAACTCTTTGTCTTTCACAATAGTTGCTGGGTTCTGCAAAACTTGGTAGTAGTATTCTTGGCCACAGGCAACGATATAGCAACGACTGTACAAGAATACATCGTTAGAAAAATAGTCATCGTCTTTATAAGAATCTTGACCTATATTCTTGGCGATTGCTTCACTATCTAAATGATATAACTTCTCTGCCAAGATTTCTTCAAATTGGTATATATCACCTATAGCCATTTCCGATAACCCCTTTACAACTGGCTTTACCACATCATCTTGTAAATCAGCATCCCAATCTAATTTGCTAAGTAAGTTCCAAAATTGTGCATCATCGAAAGTATGAGAAACTGATGGATTAGCTTTTTTATCAAGAAAAGTAATAATTACATCAACATTCTCCAAATCAGGAACTTGATCTAAAATTTTAATCTGACCATTAGAATAAATACCCTTGACTGAAAGCATGTGTTTCTCCTACTTTATAGATCCAAAACCAAAAGAATGACTTATTTTCCAATTTAACAGATAATCCCGCAAGTAATTTTTAGATTTGCGTAAAATGGCCTGTTAATGCCTTTCAATAGTGTTTCAGAAACGAATAGACAATATCTCTACTTGTTTTTCTCTTAGTCCAGATATGCTTTTTCTCTACCAAATATTGGGGTTTTGCCTATTTCCTATCCTACGCATCCTAGCGTTTTTTCACCCACACCCACAGGGCAGAAAGTTTTTGGCTGTGCGCAAGGAATCTAAACAAAAACTACAGAGCATCCCTACTCCACAAAGCGACACCCAAGTTTTTTGGCTTCATGGTGCTTCGGTTGGCGAGTTAGACCAATGCAATGCTTTGGTAAAGGTACTACGAGAGAAATATCCCAAAGTTTTCATCCTACAATCTGTGTTCTCTTTGAGCGTTTCAGAAAAGCAGTTGGAGAAAACTGGAGCTGATGCTACTTTCTTTTTGCCAATTGATCTTCCTTTTACGTATAACTTTATTTTTCACAAATTCCAACCGTCTCACCTATTTTTAGCGGCTTGGGATACTTGGCCAAATCTTCTCTTATCTGCAAAAAAATATTCTTGCGAATCATTTCTCTTTTGTGCAACTCTCAATGACAACTCAGGTCGTAAAAAAGGTCTAGCTAAGAAATTAACAAAGCAAACCTTACAACTGCTATCAGGTATCTCGCCAACACATGAGATGTATTTGCAAACCTTTCAAGAACTCACAGACAACAAGGTTCCCACTAAAGTTTGTGGGGACTCTCGTTTTGACTCTGTCGCGGCAAGAATTGAAAGCCAACAAGCACATCAGCATGTAGA
>JBCCIA010000643.1:0-2152 GCA_039028475.1 Spirochaetota bacterium
ATCTCGACAAGGCGAAAGGAGATGTTTTCAGCATCGTTATCGCCCGAAACGATCGCCGTCGACGCTCGGCCGGGTAGATCGAGACGCTCGGCATCCGCCGGTGTTATCACGCGCAATTTATATCAAAGTTCGCTCTGACGAAACTCTTATCTTTCCTATTCATATTTTTGATAAGTCCTATTTTGCCCAAGCAGACAGAAAAGAAGAATTTGTTTTTGGAATTTACTACGGAATCATTCTGGTAATGTTCTTTTATAATTTTCTCTTGTACATTACACTACGCAATAGGTATTATTTTTACTATCTACTCTATGTACTCACTTTAGGTTTGTACCAATTGGCATTGAATGGGATCATCTTTCAATTTTGGCCGGAAAATCCCGGTTGGAACAAAATATTCCTTCCCATTTCACAACTACTATTGCAGCTAACCCTTTTGCTTTTCTTTAAAAACCTACTCAATATCAACCGAAAGAATCGATTCGATTACAATACAATCCTAATCTTATTAGGAATTTTATTTCTATCCTTAGGCTCACTTAGCGTCTTAGAGTATGCGACAATCATCCAACCCTTGAATACCCTGGGCATTCTCTATATGGTATTTTCCATCATACTTACCGTTAGAAGCTATAAACAGGGCAATCGTACCGCTTTGTTTTTCTTATTCAACTGGCTAACGTTCTTCGTCGGAGGAATTACCCTAGCGTTAAGAAATTTTGGCCTAGTACCTGACAACTTCTATACAACATACAGCTTACAGATCGGCAGTACATTGGAAATGTTGTTACTTTCACTTGCCTTAGCAGATAGAATCAACCGTATGAAAGATGAGTTGGCGGTTCTCAATACAACCTTAGAGGAAAAGGTAGAAGAAAGAACAGAAGAGCTGTTAAGCGTCCTTAAGGAATTACGTAAAAAAAATGATATCATAGAATCTGAGTTGGAATTAGCATCCGATATACAAAAATGTATTATGCCACATAAAGACTTAGAACTAAGCTTTCTCAAAGTCGCCGTGCATTGTGAATACCTTACCAGTGTTGGAGGAGATTATTTCGATATCCTTCCTAGCAAAAAAAATAACATGGGTGTCTTAATTGCCGATGTCTCAGGGCACGGAATCCCTGCTGCCCTCTTAACGACAATGGCAAAAATTAGTTTTATGAATGCTATGGGCAAAAAAGAAAGCCCCATAGAAGTTTTCAAAGAAGTGGATAGAAATATTTCGGAAATCATCACTACACAGAACTATTTAACAGCCTTTCTACTAGTTGTATCCAAAGATGGAAAATTATCTTTTAGTTCGGCAGGGCACCGTCCCGCAATTGTTTACCGGAGGGACCAGGAAAGGATGGATGAGTTCAAAACAGAAGGTTTGTTCTTGGGCATCTTAGAAAAAGACAAGGATTACTTCACACAAAAGTCTGATAAAGTCAACAGAGGAGATCGAATCCTGCTCTATACCGATGGTATTATTGATGCTTTTGATAGTGAAGAAGAACGATGGGGAGAAGATAGGCTCTTGCAATGCTTCCAAGAATCGGTAGACCTTCCTGTAACAGAAGCAAGAGACTATATTATTGGCAAATGGAAAGAGTATGTCGGAGAGATGGGAATGGTAGATGATTCTACACTGATCCTGTTAGAGTACCAACCGGATACGGAAGATACAACGCAAAAATCTACTCGATAATAAAAACTCCTGCCACTTTTTATAAAGAACCAAAAATAACTTCCCAAAAAACATTCAGATAAATAATTTGTTGCATAATTGGAAAAATACTTCAATTTTAAGGGCAGAGTGATGAGAAAAATACAGAAACCGAAAAGAATATACCAAACCCTACCAATTTACCTGTTCAAGCTCCAAGCATTCTGGCTTTTATTCTCATTTCTCTTTCTCACCCTCTATCCTTCCCTACAAATCTTTGCCAATCCCCTCATCCCTGACGCACTTACTCCAGATCCCTTCCAAGAAGACCGTTTGGATGAAATTATTCGCCAAGCCAACACTGCGAGCGACTTGGACACCTGGAACGCACAGGTCTATGGAGAAAAAGCTGCCATGATGACGGAGTGGGAGATGCGCTTGGATGAGCAGATCACCCAGCAGATCGAAAACGATTTCCATAAAGATGCTTATGTCGAC
>JBCCIA010000644.1:0-2136 GCA_039028475.1 Spirochaetota bacterium
GTAATGCCCCATTGGACACATAACATCTCTGTAACTTCCTTCGACGGTCACATGAATGCGTTGCCAATTGCTCCAAGGATAGTGGAGGTCGCAATAAGAAACTCCACAGTCTGGACAGTAGTTGTTCACTACTTGTTCGGGAGAAAGACTTGTTTTGCAGTATGCACAAAGAGGGTTGTTGGGAAGGCTTGTATATATCTGTGCTTTCCTGGCTCCCGCTTTGGTTAATAGGCTAATCATTGTTTTACTTTTATGTGCGAAAGCCCAAGTGAGAGCACTTTTCGCGTGTTTGTTTTGTATCTGGGGGTTAGCCTTTGCTTTTAGCAAAATTCTAACAATAGCAATATGTTTATTTTGTACGGCTACTATGAGCGGACTATAACCTGTTTCTGGATAGATCTGGTTCAAATCTGCTCCTTGGCTAATTAAATATTGTACACAGGATACTTGTCCTGATTCGCTCGCAAGAAATAGAGCAGTTCTTCCCTTGGCATCTAACAGGTGAATATCTGCCCCGTTTTCTTTGAGCAGTTGCAATATTTTTTTATGCCCGTACCAAGCTGCTAGGTGGACTAAAGCAAGCCTTGAGTTGTCAAAGAGCTTAGTTGAGATTCCCTTACTGAGTAAAAAAGAAACAACAGAAACTTTGTTATTTTTCACAGCTGCGATCATGGGTGCCTTGAGCTTTCTAAAACCAGCATCGGATAAAGGAATTTTTGCTGCTAATGCTTGTAGAGTTTTTAAGTTACCGGTTCGGGCGGCTTCTGTCAAACCTTCTCGGAATACTTGGCGTTTCATACTGAACAAATCACTTTTCGATGGCAATAGCTCAAGAATCTCTTTGTGTCCATGCCGACCTATAAAAGTAAGAATTCCAAACCCGCTGTCTCTCGCTTCTATATCTGCACCATTTTTGACTAGGAAAGCTACAACATTCTTATGGTTTTTTTTCATAGCTAAGACTAATGGGTTTTCAGCTGGGATTTTTCGTTGAATTGTTGCACCTTTTTGAAAAAGATACTTCACTAAGCGTAAGTTACCCTTTTCAGCAGCAATTCCCATAGCAGTTCTTCTAGCTCCTGCTACATATTCTAGCTTTGTCCCAGCATCGACTAAGTAACGAACTACCTTGTGACAATACGATTTATCTAAGTGAGCCAGCAAAGCGTTGTTCCAGGTCACATCAATGGCGTTGGCTTTTGCACCGGAGTCCAGTAGGAGCTTTACTATCATAATATCTTCCTCGGACCAAGTGGCATAATTACAGGTATAAATTAGTGGTGTCATACCAAGTAAACCCTTTGCATGCAGATCTGCACCTGATTGGAGCAATAATTTGACTACATTGTAGGCTCCTGCTCTTGCTGCTTCGGAGAGGGCTGAGATTCCAGTATTTGCCTTTTCGTTGATGCTCGCTCCTTGGGTTAGTAGGTATTTTACAATTTTTAAAGAAGGGTTGTTTTGACATGCATATATGAGAGGTGTAAGACCTTTCGTATCTTTTTCGTTTATATGAGCGCTTTGTTGCAATGCTTGCTGGATCATTTTAAGATCTTTGTTGTGAATATGACGAAATATTGTGTCAATTGGGTGTTGGGAACTCATTTTTGTTAGATTCTCTATAATTGTGAGCAATTACCTAAAGAAGACTTCTCCTTTATCACTGCTATGATTTAGTAAGATAGCTTTCCTGTAATAAAATTAAAGTAAATTTCATCTGGAAAATAAAAATAAATTTTGACAATAGCTGTAACTTAGAACTAATCTGTAAAACGATATGGCAGAGTCAGAAAATACAGTAGAATCATTAATCCAAAACTTAAAGTTAGAAGAAAAATCTTCTTACACGAAAGAAGAGGTATGGCAAATACTAAAGAATGTAGGTCGTACTTTGGACAGCCAAAAAGCTGAAATAAATAACCTGCAAGATAAATTGGCAAAGGTTTTTGCTGGTTTGGAAAATGAAAGTAAGCTTGACTATTTAACAAAACTTTTGCATCGAAAGGCACTGTTAGACAATGTCAAAAAAGAAGTGAGATTTCTGATGCAGTGAAGGTATTGATAGTGATGTTCCATGCGATTTGGTATACATTATATTTTTGTGACGTTCCACGCGATTTGGAGTACATTCCAAAA
>JBCCIA010000645.1:0-2091 GCA_039028475.1 Spirochaetota bacterium
ATTTTTTCTTTTTCTGCCAGCACATCGTACCCTGAGCAGCTCGAAGCGGTCCAAAGTCTTTTTCTTTTTGCCAAAGGGTCTTACAGCACCAGCACGTAACTTGAACAATTTTGTCTTGTACATGACGCCGTCTCTGTTCATTGCAAATGCGTCCCACTTTCTTTTTCCTGATGCATATGGCGTAATAGCTATTTCGTGCTTTATCATTATCGATTGCTTTTGCGGAAGACTAGGGCATCTTGATTCATAATGTATGATTTTGTCAGGCGGTTTTGTCTGTGCCAGATCTTTCTGGCGCTGATTTGGTAGGTAATTTTTAGAAAAAAAACGAAAGTTCGAGCCACGTTGGGCGCCATTGTGTAGCGCGTTATTTTAGTCAGTGAGCATAAAAACAAGCAAAACGCAATTTATATAGGAACAAAAATCGAACAGAGAATTTGACCAATTTGGCCCACAGCCAGTTTCATAAACATAACCACATATACACATTGAAGTAATTGATAATTAGCTGCGCTACACCATCCCCTCTTTTGTTAGGCGGAGCCGTTTATTTTTTAAGTAAATATTGCTTGTATTTTGTTTTTATTACTGCTATGACAGTAATAATATGAGGATTGCAGAGATTGGAAAGATTGTTTGGTTCCACCGCAAGAAGAGTGGTATGACGCAGAAGCAATTGGCTGATTTAGCTGGAGTGGGGAAGACTGTAGTTTTTGATGTCGAGAAAGGAAAAGAGACGGTGCGATTGGATACATTGCAAAGGCTTTTAACGACTCTCAACATTAAGATGCATTTGACTAGCCCTTTGTTGCATTTGATGGAAGAGGAACATGCGAACAGCAAAAGTGTATAACTTTGGGGTTTATTCTGGTGATTTATTTGAGATAGAAAAGTATACCAAATACAAATTTGCCTATGCTACTGGTTATGATGGCAGAGCAGTTTCTTTGACTCTCCCGGTGGAAAAGAAGGAGTATTTGTTTGCAGGTTTTCCGCCTTTTTTTGAGGGTCTATTGCCAGAGGGAATGCAGTTGGAAGCTATTCTACGTTCTCACAAAATAGACAGGCATGACTTCTTCTCAGTTTTGTTAGTTGTCGGTAAGGACATGGTAGGTTCGGTCACAGTTGAATAGAAGGAAGTTGTGTCCTATTACATACCAAGAGATAGAGAAGGGCAAGTATTCTGTAGACGGTTTGCGTTTATTATCGCCAAGACTACAGGAATTACAAGATTTTCCCTATACGCAAGAGAAACAGAAAGAACAGGGGCTTTCCCTATTCAATAAGCTATCTATCCAAGGCGTCCAGCCGAAATTGAGTGTTAAGTTAAACGTAGCAAAACAGGTTTTTGAAATTGTAGAACGATTTGGTACATTTATTTTTAAACCACAAAACCCTATGTTCCCAGAGCTTCCTGAAAATGAATCTTTGACTATGAAATTGGCTGAGTCTGTAGGGATTCAAATTCCACTTTGTGGTATGATTTATTCTAAGGATCAAAAATTTACCTATTTTATTAAAAGATTCGATCGAATTTCTAAAAAGCGAAAGTTGGGCGTTGAAGATTTTGCCCAATTGGCTGGTAAAACTAGGGAAACTAGGTATGACTATAGCATGGAAAAATTAGTTGCAATTGTAGATAAGCATTGCTCTTTTCCACAGTTAGAAAAGCTCAAGCTATTTCGTTTGACCATTTTTAATTTTTTAGTGGGCAATGAGGATATGCATCTGAAGAACTTTTCTCTCCTAAGTAGGAATGATGGTGTTGTTGAATTATCACCCGCTTACGATTTACTCAATACTACAATTGCTGTACCTAATGTTACAGAAGAGATTGCTCTGTCATTGAAGGGAAAAATGAAAAATTTGTCGTATAAGTTATTGGTTACGTATTATGCGAAGGAACGATTGGGCTTGCATTCCAAGCTCATAGATGATGTTCTCGCGGTCTTCCAAGAAAAAATATCTTATTGGGAAAATCTGATTTCAATAAGTTTTCTGTCGGAGGTGAGTAAGGGTCAACTAAAGAATAACTTACCAATATTTCCTTAAAGAATTTAGCTAAATGTACGTTAATAAATATATGGAAAA
>JBCCIA010000646.1:0-2067 GCA_039028475.1 Spirochaetota bacterium
ATTATGAGCCAGCGAGATGGTTGCACAATCTATACTTTAGCTACTACCTCTTTGCAAATAAGGCGAAAAGCGATACAATTGTAAAAGAAATGAAAATTACCTTAGAAGCTAAAAATATTTTAGATACAAGGGCATTTGATATTGTAGGGTATCCCTTACCCGGCAGGTCCTATTATGCGACCTTAACGGCAAAGTTTTAAAATCAAGGAAAATTTTGCAATAAACCAATCCAAAGGAATCGTCATGAAAAAGATATTTTTCTTACTTATTTTTGCATTATCCTACTGCGATCCTAGCAAAGATATACAGAGACCGCCTTTTTTACTGACCTTGTTGTTGGGCAGCCAAACAGAGAGAGTGGGTGTGATTTCCAGTGACTTGGGTTCTGCTGGTCGTTTTAGTATCATGACCGAAGATGGAATCAGTGTGCCGTCGATCTATACAAATATCCATTCCGATGCTTCTGCTAGGTACCAGGACGGCAGAGTTTATATCATCAATAGGCTAAACCGCGACAACATACAGGTACTCGACCCAAATGTGGGTTATACTACGGTATTGGAGTTTGCCGTAGGTACTAAAACCAACCCGCACGATTTTATTAAAATAAGTAGTGATAAAGCCTATGTAAGCCTTTACGGGCAAAGTAAGCTGTTGGTTGTAAACCCAGAAATAGGCATTATCACAGGAGAGATTGATTTAACTGCTTACGCCGATTCTGATCAAATTCCCGAAATGTCTTCTATGCTTCTACACGAAAATCGAGTCTACCTTGCCCTGCAAAGACTAAACAGAAATGATCCACAGTTTATCTGGCCTCCTACAGATTACTCTTTGCTATTAGAGTTTGATACTGTTACCGATACAGTGATAAGTGAATACAAATTCCAGAGTACCAATCCTTTCTTCCTGAAAAAAGTAGAGATCTTTGGCGACTTCCATATTGTTGTCAACACTCCAGCTTATCTTGGTTTTAACTTTCGCATTGACGGTGGTATTGAAGCTTTCAACTTAAGAACCAAAACCTTCCGCGATGGGTTTATCTATTCAGAAGTTGCTGCGCAGGGAGATATTCTAGATTTTGTCATCAAGGATGACACGGTAGGTTATGCAAATGTATCGTACCAAGACTTTAGTACTTCCATCCAAAAATTCAATCCAAGCACAGGAGAAAAATTATCAGAATTAGCTTTTTATCCCTCACAGAATGGTTACGTTTCGGGAATGTTGATTACTCCAAGTGGTTACCTTTACCTAGGAGACGCGAGCTTTACCAATTCTGGCATTATGATATACGACACAAACAGAGGAGACACAAAAGTAACTCCTACCCCTATTGAAATTGGTCTACGCCCCCTGCATTTGATATATATACCTTAACTCACAGCTATTAAGAATAAAACCTTCCAGCTTCTCGCCTGCAAAGTTTATAAATGGATGTGCGCGATTGCTGTGATTTTAAGATAAGGGAATTTTGTTCATCCATTCGTAAAGCTTTTTACGAATTCAGCCACGGCCTTTTCCCAAGATGTCACTGGAAAGCTGGGAAAACGCTTTTTGAACTTTTCATCGTTCATGTGGTAGGGATGTTCAAATTGGTAGTTCATTTCCTCCACCTCTTTGAGAATCGGTACAAACCACTTTAAAAGCTGCATCATGGCTCTAGGCATTCTCGATAATTTAAGGTTGGTATGAAGTTCTTTGTTGAATTGACTGGCATATTCCTCTAAGGTTTTTGCAGGCAAT
The DNA here is from genome assembly GCA_039028475.1 of Spirochaetota bacterium. Classification (GTDB taxonomy): domain Bacteria; phylum Spirochaetota; class Leptospiria; order Leptospirales; family Leptospiraceae; genus JBCCIA01. The sequence goes on from JBCCIA010000646.1 coordinate 1,747, forward strand.
ACAGGAGTATGCCAAATCTGGCCATAGCAATCCTCATTGCTAGCCAATTCGATCATCGTAGTTGCAATGTCTGGAGTATAACTGAATGTATGTGGTTGGTGCATATTACTTAGGGTCATTGGGTTTTTGCCCTTGAGCATTTGTTGCAGAAAGGAAGGGTATAAAACCGAATTGTAGCTTTTGGGGCCAAAAAAATCAGGAGCCCTGGCGATTAGTCCTTGTATTTTGTTTTCCTCTATCTTCTGCATGAAAAGACCAGCAACTTCTTTCCGAACCAGTCCTTTTTGACTGGGTGGATTTTGCCCTGTCTCTTCATCAAAG
>JBCCIA010000647.1:0-2029 GCA_039028475.1 Spirochaetota bacterium
GCAAACGGTAATGGCAAGCCTGCTACAGAGCAAGATAGAGTCCAAGAGGCACCGCCAGTAGGGGCTTATCCTAGCAAAAGTGATGCTAACACAAGAGATAAGGCAATACAGCTCCAATCGATAATGAAGGCCGTGGCACCTGCACTTGTAGCCGTTGATGCAGACACAAGTGTTATCTGGAAAAAGATTGACGAGCATTACGAGGAACTACAAAAAAGACTGAGATAAATCAACCGCTCCCGTGCGGTTAGAACAACAAATGGGAAAAAATAGGCGGCAGTCGGGAGCCGCCATAAAAAATAGGAGGTAGTAAATATGGGATGCATTTATAAAGCAATGGCAGATGATACAAGAAGGCAGATTCTTGAGGTACTTAGTCATGGAGAGATACCAGCTGGAGAGATAGCAAGCAAATTTGATATATCAAAACCAGCCGTATCAAACCACTTAAAGATATTAAAAGAGGCAGATGCTGTAAGCGAAAGGAAAGTACGACAGCACCGCCTGTATTCGCTTAATACAAAAGAAATTGGATCTGTACAGAACTTTTTAGACAACCTAGTAACCCAGTAAGTGGTAGGCGCAAATGATACCAGAAGAAGACCTAAAATTGTGGCGTGAATTGCACTCGGTTTTGGCTAAGGTCGACTTTAAAGCTGAGTTTAGTGGTGACCTGATAAAACAACAACAAACCAGTATACGCCTACAGAATGCATACAGAATTGTAATGAACTTAGAGGGGCTAGGATGGGATGGTGAGAGATACTTGTTGGCCTATAAAAACAATATTATAGAGGACATCATCCACAGCCCGTTAAATGGTTATGTAAAAGGCTGGAGGTTGGAAAGTAAGGAGGCGACACAAAATGAGCTATAGAGAAAAATACGAAGAACAACATACATGCGATTTATGCAGCACGTTTTATTACTACGCATTAGAAGTTGTTGAAACAGATCTAGAATCAACCCAGGTCTGTGATGACTGCTTAGAGAAGCACTACATTGTTGGACATAAAACCATATTACAAAAAGCAATTGAGTTTAGAAAGTCGTTAGACGAACCACTAAGAATAAGGGGGTAAATAATAATGAATAAATATGAAATAAAAGAACTGGCAGAAATACCCAATACAGTAAGCCGAGGAATCGACCTAATGGTTAGTAAGCACGGGCTCAAGTTCTTCGATATGATCGATTTGGACAAGCTAGATTTGAGATCTGGTTGTGATTGTGTATTAGGGCAGATGCACGATGATTTTATAATTGGCTTGGGAAAAGAAGGTATCGAATCTAACGGTGCCGAGTACGGTTTTACTACCCCTCAGCTCACAATTACCCGCAACGGCCACGAATCATTAGTTGTTGGCTTTGACTCCATTCATGAAATAATCCAACAGTTTTTTGAAGCACTTACAGCCGAATGGAAAAAGCAGATAACTATGTGGAGAGAAAGGTTAAAAGAGGACAACATTGACCTTATAAGAAATATGGAAACAGATGGGGATAGGGGAGAAAAAGAAAACGATAGAGGACTTGATGTTGGAGTTCGAGCAATACAGTCCACCGATGTTTTCAATACAACTACGAGGGAGGCCCAGCATGAGCAGTTGTGAGAAACCAGATTTAACTAAATATAAATTATGGGTGATGTGCGGAGATAGGGCAGGTTTTCATAACCGAGAACAAGGCTATTGCGATACAACGCAGGACTACTTTATCTCTACAGATCATCCACACCAACGCAACCCAATGGTTGTAAACGATGGAGGCATGTTCTCTGGCATACACAAAGTTCCTAGCGATACGATACACAAATACATGGTGCAAGTAGGCCGTGATAATTTTTACCCACTCGCAAGACTGGTAGGAAACGCAGAAAAACATATGGAAATACGCAAAAGAGCAAAACCCGACGTTTATGCTATCGATTTCATCCCAGAAGAAGCCCGTCCAAAGAATCCTGATATAGGACTAACGCATAGGTGTCTTGCCACACATACATCTTGGGACTGGACCAATGATTTTGTGC
>JBCCIA010000648.1:0-2022 GCA_039028475.1 Spirochaetota bacterium
GTGGTATATCAGATTCGTCGCCATAAGCAACAACTCCCGAAATCGCATCACTTTTTAATTTCCCCTTTGCTAAGTATTCTCTGTACAAATCAATATAATCTTTGCCACCAACTTCAATGATAGCAGAAAAAGCAGAGGATGCAACATCTCGTTTTTTATGGCTCAATAACTCTTGTAAATAAGGGATACATTCACGAGTCCCCATACTACTAAGTGTAACGTTTGCATAAACTAAATCCAGAGAATCTCTTGATGTTTTTAATGTTTCAATCAACAACTTCTCGGATTCTTTACTGTAAATCCCGTTTAATGCAAGAATAGCACTATGCCTTAGCAACGATTTGTCACTTTGGGCTGCACACAGAATAGGCTCGATATTTGTTCCTACAGATTTCTCTAACTCAGCAATGATATCAAGGAGAGTACAAACCGTATGCTCATCCTTCTCTTTGTCGACTTGATTGATAAGAAATGCAACACCAGTCTTATCATTTGTATTTTTAGTTAGCTGTCCAAGTATATAATAGGCATGGCTCCGATTGTCTTTGTTTTTTTCTCCAGCGATGTACTCGATTATTTGTGGTATGTATTTGACATTGCTCAAGTTTTCAGCTTCCCGAAAAGCTTGCCATGAAATCGTTTTGCTACTGTCATACCCAGGTTCCAATATCTGGATCTGGTCGCTGCTATCATCCATCCGAGCCAATAAATCTCTTAAATATTCATCCATTGTTTATATCGTTATAAGGATAACCCCATACGCTGCACAGAAAAAAATATGATTCATAAATAATAACAGGTTATATCTTTTTACTAGAAATATTGAACTCCATTCTCTCAATAAATTCCTTGCGGGTATCTCACTAGATCCGAACCTTTATTCTAATGTTCACTTTCGAAGTAAAAACTACGTTCAACACCTCCGCAAATTTTGTATGGGAATCCATTGCCTGTATGCCCGGGGTCAATTATGAACTCTTCCCTATCGTGCGCATGACAACTCCCAAAAAATATCAAAGAAGCCATATTGAGAATTGGGAGGTTGACAAGCCACTATTCACCAGCTGGATCTTACTAGGGTGCTTTCTACCCTGGGACTTACATTTTTTTCAACTGCAAAAAGCAGAAGAGGAAAAATCTTTTAACGAACGTTCCTCCTCTCTTACTCAGAAAATATGGCACCACGATAGAATTCTTAGACCATTGGCAGACTCTAGTTGCGAATTGACAGATAAAGTAAACTTTATTCCACGAGTAGCATTCTTGGGATATGTAATGCGTCCCATCTTTCACAGCATATTTAAACACCGTCATAAGCGATTGGTAAAAAAATTTGGGTCGGTATAGTACCTATTTAACGTGAGTTCTATGAAAAAAAACTCTCGACATTTTACTGGTACCTACAAACATTTACCTATGCACTTTGTTTTCAATTTTTCAGCAAGGAGAGCATTTATTTGAAATAAGTGATTTGATGTGAAAAGCTCTCAGCCCGGTCTTCGTCGCCAAACTAACTCCGGACTGAGAAACACTGCCCGTAGGCGTAGAAAAATTCTGTGTACTCGCAGTACACGGTCAAGCCTTTTACACCCTCGGGAAACAATACCAATAACAGGAGATTTCTCGATGAATCCATATCCAGACCTAGAACATTTAACCGGCGTATTAGACCGCCTTTCCATTTTCGTTCAGCGTTGCCACGAAGCAGAAAAATATTCTGCCAAAAGACGTAAACGCTACCACGACACAGCCCAGGATCAGATCCGCTATTTGCAAGACAGCTTAAACTTTTTGCTCAGTGATTGGGAATAGCTGAAAATAGTTACCTTCTCTGGGATGTTTTCTATGTCTCAGAGAGGGTAATTTTCACTGTAAAAGTTTTATGGCGAGACTATCTATATCCATTTCTCGGATGGGATTATTTTGTATGATTCTAGAATACCATCTTGCGAACATAAATTTATACTTGTCATAAAACTAGTTATTTGCAATTTTAATAAAATTATATTTAGTATTTCTTAA
>JBCCIA010000649.1:0-1987 GCA_039028475.1 Spirochaetota bacterium
CCCCTTACGGAGAAGGACACTATCTGGTATGATTATGATTTTGGATAAGAAAAGACTATATTGACAAAATAGCTTTTGCCCTTAGAGTCATTGATATTGGAGATACCGCGGTACCCCTTGAGACGGCGGTCCGATACTGTATAGTAAAGAGTGATCGGCTTGACCAAAAGCCGCAGCATAGCATTGGATAGGACCATCTCAAACTTTGCACAATCGCTACCCTTGTACTTGAGACGTTTCACATAGCTTATGCGAAAGCGGAAAGAATCTTGTTGGGAAGGAGCGACAAAGAGAAACTTGCGTGGAGATTTTACAATCTTATCCCAATTCTGTCGTATATAGTAGTCAAAACCACCATCGACAACCGTATCCCAGGTATTCTTGATATTTTCTGACTTTAAAGATTGTTTGCGATTCTTCTGAAACTGTACCTGCAAGACCTTGCCTTTGTTCCGTACACGTTCAAGATAGCCATCCCGCTTGTCTTTTAGAGTGTAGCTCGGTTTGGTTTTGGAATAGGCAAATGTAATATACTTCCTGACAAGTATTTTTCCCCCTCTAGCACGGTACAGTACAACGGAATGGTGGTGTTTGCCATCGCGGTAGTATTCGGTATGATTTTCAGAATACAAAAACTTACCTGACTTGGCGTCATAGGCATTGCCACGGAAGGAGACTTGTTTTTTTTCAGCGTGTAGCCCCGCGAATGCGAAGCTACATAACAACAGTAGTTTAAAAGTGATATTCATGATCGGGCACCTCAGTATTTTCTGCCTTGGAAAGGGTCAATTGCACAGTGTTGATGTAACGACTGGCAAAACCAACTTCACAATAGCATAGATAAAAATTCCACTTACGGATAAAGTTCTCATCAAAACCTAGTTGTTTGACTTGTTCTAAGTTTTGAAAAAACCTCTCCCGCCATTCACCCAAGGTTTTCGCATAACTATAACCAATACTTTCTAAATTGTACAGGTTTAACTTTCCGGTTCTGTTCAAAGACTTCATCAATTCTAACTGGGAAATCAATAACGAACCTGGGAAAATATACTTTTGTATCCAATCCACATTTTTCCTATAAACAGAGAAACGATCTTCTGGGAAAGTGATACATTGGATCACTGCAATTCCATTGTCTTTCATAAGGTTCTGCACCTGCGAGAAATAAGCGTCGTAGTATTCAATCCCCAGAGCTTCTACCATTTCAATGGAAACAATCCTATCATAAGAACCTTGGATCTTACGGTAATCACACAATTGGATCTCAACCAAATGTTCTAAACCTTCTTTAGCAACCTGCTCTCTACTATAATCATACTGCTCCTGAGATATAGTAACACCTGTCATTTTGCATTGGTAGTGTTTCGCACAATAAATAGAAAAACCACCCCAGCCAGAGCCAATTTCCAAGACTTTCATACCAGGCTTCAAAGCCAACTTGCGACAAATAGCAGCAAATTTGTTAATTTGTGCCTGTTCCAAAGTTTGCGAATCGTTCTGGTATATCCCGCTGGAGTAGGCCATATTCTTATCTAACATCAATTTATACAGTTCATTAGACAGATCGTAATGCTCAGAAATATTCTTTTTACTTCCATTTAACGAGTTTTTTCGTGATAAATGAAAAATTTTGTTCATGATAGAAAAACTGTTGAAAAAAAATTTTTTCAGTGTGTTAGAGGAGAAATCTGGAATATCTTTCGAATTTCTGACAAACCAATACAAAACAGCGAGTAAATCCGGTGTATCCCAGAGCTTATCAGTATATGCCTCCCCAAAACCAATTTCTCCATAAAAAGCTACTTTCTTATAAAAGTCTGTATGGAGTATCTGGATCGTAGCCTCTATCTCAGCGTCCTCATCACCAATATAAAAGATCCTTTGATCGGGAGTAATTATTTGTAACTTCCCATACTTTAGGTGACGAATGTTTTTGAAAAATAAAGACTCAAAGGTAGATTCTAAAAATCCGTTTTCTTTGCCTACA
>JBCCIA010000650.1:0-1878 GCA_039028475.1 Spirochaetota bacterium
CTCGTGCAAGTAACTGTCGAGCTGTTTTTTTTCTTGGAACAAGCGAATTTTTTCCACTTCTCCTTTTTGATCTGATGGCAATTCTGATATTACCACCAAATAGAGTGGAGCCAAAAGCTTAGTATCCGAGGTCTTATAGATGCCTGGCTTCACTTTAGTCATTTGACATTTTTGAAAAAGCGGCTTAGGCGTTACCGAACAGAAGAGGATAAAACGTAGCTTGCTTGCTTTTTTAGGATTGCGTACCAGAAAATTTGCAAGATATGCATGAATTTTGTATATATATCTTCTATGCGAAACCTATCCCCTTCTGATTTGAATTCTATCAGGTTGTATTTGGCAAAAACCTTTAAGTAAACCATTGTGGAATTTATTGGAACATCTTTTGCCTCTAGATAAAAGTCCACCCGCTTTGGGTTGCCGGGAATTTCATATTCGACTTCCAGATGGTGTAGGTGTAAGATTTCTCGTAACACTTCTTTGAAAATTTCATCAAATAGTTTTTTGTACTGCATCTACCTGTACAGGTCAAAAACTCACAGCAAAGAACTATATTTTTCTCTAAGGATTTAGTTTCTTGGGGAAAATTACGCTTTAGAATTGAGAGCCAGTTTTTTATAAGTCCGAGAGGTAACAATATACCCAGGCATAAGGACTAAAATACATAGTAATAAGGAAGAAAGTGGAAAGACTTCCTTTTCTACATAAGAAATCATTGGTTGTAATTCATAAATGGCATATATTGCTCTAATTAAAAATATAAGAATAGGGATACCTTTATTATGAATTGGACATACAAATGGTCCTACCCAAACTAGAAAAACTAGTTCCAAGGAAGTAAAGATAGAGAAAACGATAGTAGAAAGGCTATCTTTACTTGGACAATACATATTACTAGTATAGCCACCGTACTCATACCAGGAGTAACCACAAAGTTTATAGGTATAGAGTAAAGTGTTCCCTTCTAAAGTTTTTAAAAGTGAAATTATTACTAGAATCCAAAACACAAAACCTATCCATCCTAATATCATAACTAGTATTTCAAAAAAAAATTTCATAATGTTAGTTAGCTCCCTATTTTCTCATTCTAAAATGTTTTCTTTCCGTCGCGCCCTTCCTGGGGAAATTAGAGAGTCAACGCTTTGCTCCCAACTTCTTCAATAGCTTTACAATTTTATCATTATTGGTTTTTTTCGCCAGAGCTAAAGGAGATTCTTGTTGTAAGTTTAGCGCATTCAAATTCATTTTTGCATCCACAACTAATTTCACAATGTCCATATTTCCTCCCTTAACTGCAAAGTGCAAAAGAGTATTTTGATCCTTGGCGACTACATACTTATTTGCTCCTTGCTTTAGAAGAATTTTCACAACATCCAAATAGCCTCTTTGACAGGCTAGATGTAAGGGAGTTACACCTTTTTGATTGGCGATCTGAATATCTGGTTTGTAAGCAAGCAGTAGTTTTATATGCGAAATAGGCTCTGTACCTGCAAAATTTAAAAACCTATGTAAAACTGTATTCCTATCATTAATACCGACATGCTTTGCCAATAATAAATTCAATATTTGTAAAGAATCTGTTGTGCTTATAGGAATCGAAAATAATAAATTGTTACCATTGCTATCTTTCTCATTAGGATCAGCCCCTTTGCTTAGAAGATATGTAACAATTTTTAAATTCCCTTGGGAAACTGCCGCATGTAACGGGGAATTTCCCTCTCTATCTTTAACGTTTACATTTGCCTTCTGCTTTTCGAGTAAATAAGAAATAATTTTCATATTTTCTGAATCGACTGCATAATGTAGAGGAGTTCTTCCTAATTTATCTCGCACATTTACGTTTGCACCTCGTTCTTTAAATAAATAAGAGATAATCTC
>JBCCIA010000651.1:0-1857 GCA_039028475.1 Spirochaetota bacterium
GTTAGAAGTAGAAGGGAAAAACTTATAATTATGCCTTGAAAGCATTATGTTTGAAAAGCATAATTGTAGTTGTTCTGGGAATCCTCAAATTTTCCGAGTCATCCATCCCATATAGATGGAGTTTTGAAAAAAACGCAAGGGTTCTGCAAATCCTGCTTCTTGCAATATCTCTTTCAACCTTTCTTCTGATACTGCATGCAATTCATTTTCAATTCTATGCAGCCGCTTATCGATATCTTCTTCTGCTAGGTCTTCCGGTAATAAGTTCTTGAGAATGTTTAAGTTTTGTTTGAGTTGCTTCTTGTCACCTGTAATGTCTAACAGTACAAAGGGCGCATTTTCTTCCAGTCTCTCAGCAATACTTTTGAGCATGTTTAGCTTTGTTCCATCATCTTCCATAAAATGAAGAACTAACAACAAAGTAGCGCAACCAAACTTCTGTGATTTATCTAGACTATCTACGACTCCTTCCATAAGTGTTACATTTTCAAACTCTTTGAGTTTTTCAGATGCTTGCGCTATCATTTCTGGAGAAGGGTCTACTCCCGTTATTTCCCATGCTTCTTTCGCGTGCACAAATCTCTCTATCTCGGCTCCGGTACCGCAGCCAACCACCAGTATTTTTTTCAAACCAGTGTCTTGTAAAAGGCGTGGCAATGTGTCCATGAAATAGTGATAGTTGGGTATCCATGTTTCCACAAATTCGTTGTAACCGGAGGCTCTTTGGTTTGCAAATAACTCTATTTGGCTCATTTTTTTGCTCTAGCGTCTAGTACCTGGATACTTGCAAAATTTACAATTTTAATTCTAAAATAAAAAGATGTGTTTCTAGAAGTCGTTGTAAGCCACTGAATCACTTTTTTCTGCTTTTACAAAAATAATCATTGACGAAAGTCTTTATATGATATTGATTCTCAATATCGAATTTATATATAAACGAGGTTAAGAAACTATATGGAAGCAGATATGGAGCAAAATCCTGAAAAACAAAAACAAAAACAAAACCAAGAGCATAAACAGTATTTGGCTGCTAAAGGCCTATTTCATTATATAACTGCTTGTAGCTGTGGCAATGTTTACATCCAAACTGCTAGAGGAAACCAGAAGCTTTCTTCGCAAGAGTTCTTAGATTTGAGCGATACAATTTTAAGAGCGAGAATCCGAATGGATCCGAATTGGTTAGGGAACTGGCTCGTAAGTAATAATTAAACTATATTCAATTCAGGTTGTTGATCTTTACAAGAGTAAGCATTCTCTTCTGAGAAGTCGACATCCTCATTTAATAAGGAGTAAGAAATGTCTAAAATAGGTCTTTTTTATGGTTCTACCACAGGGAATACAGAAGGTATAGTAGAGGATATTCAAGTAAAACTGGGAGGCAAAGATGTTGTTGTATTACATGAAATCTCCACAGTTCAAGCAGAACATTTTGACCGTTATGAAAACCTCATAATTGCATGTCCTACTTGGGATGAAGGCGAATTGCAATCTGATTGGGATGAGAATTTTAATGGATTGGATAAGGCAAATTTTGCAAATAAGAAGGTTGCCTATTTGGGGATTGGAGACCAGGTAGGGTACTCTGATACGTTTCAAGATGCTATTGGCATTTTAGAAGAGAAGATCAGTGGTCTTGGTGGAGAAACCGTTGGTCACTGGCCCGCAGATGGATATGAATACACTGCATCTAAAGCTGTCAAAAACGGTAAGTTCGTTGGACTCGCCTTAGACGAAGACAACCAAAGTGAATTGACAATGGAAAGAATTGATAAGTGGGTAGAACAACTAAAATCAGAATTTACCATTTTGCAAGAAGCGAATACTGTATAAGCCTACTCTTTTTTCAACAAATTCCCA
>JBCCIA010000652.1:0-1839 GCA_039028475.1 Spirochaetota bacterium
AAAATATTGATTAATAATACCTATGAAATAAAAAATTGTATATGAGTATCATCTATAAAATCTTAGGTATTTTTGCAAGAATCAATGAATATTTAAGTAGGCAATCTGTAAATTTGATCCAAATCAATTGGATACTAATTGGGTTTTCCTTTGTGGGGTTTGCAGCAGCCTTGGGAAATTATTTTGAATCGGTTGCTATGAACAAAACTCCACAAGTCATCTCTATAGAGGATATTGCAACTTCCTATGAGCATAACAAAAGGTATGTAACAGTAAAAGGAATCTATGATCCTCATTTTGGCATCGAATATGGCACGAAGAGTAAAGGGTCAACAGAAATTAACGTTACTCATATTTTTATACCCATTATTGAATCCAAACAAGATAAAAATACAAAACAAAACACAACTTTTGGCGTTTATGTCAAGCATGATAAAGACTTTCAGATCGCAAAGCCAAAGGATGCAGTAGAGGTAACAGGAATCATAAACCATTTATACTACACTGTAGAAACAGAACTGGTTAAAATGAAGGATACGAAAGGAATAAACCCCAATTTTAGTATAGATCCCAATGAAACTCCTCCTAGTACCAGTTGGGCTATCGTTATGCTCCTCGTATCCTCTTTTTTCCTATTTGGATTTACCTGGATAAGGAGGTACAAAATAGTCCAAACAAATCGAGAAAAAATTTCAGTATCTTCCACCCAAATGGAACAATTTTCCACTTTTGCAGATGAGACTTCTGAGCAAGCGCAGCAGTTTGTAGATGGAGAATTGACAGGAAAAATGTTTTTTAAAAGAGGGGGAAATCGTAATTTTTGTTTTATTCCTGTTAGAGTGAACTTCTTAGAAGATGGGTCGATTTTGTGCGCGTCTAATATTGATGCTTCCTCCACTTTTTTTGGCATAAGAACGAAAAAGAGAAAAGGGATTTGGACTGTTGCTTTCCAAAAAGGGGAAGTTTTAGATGTGAAAAATATATACCAATATTTTGGATTCAAAAGATATCCGGGGATTCAGATAAAATTTAGCTCATCCTCTGAAAATAAAAATTTGCTTCTAGCATTTAAAACAAAAGAACTACACAAGAATGCGATTTCTAAGATTCTTTATTTGAAATCTTGAAATGCACTTTCTACTAGCATGTATTTGAAAAAGAATTTGTACTCGCCTGCCCTAAAGGGAACATCTCATTCTTTCTGTCTTACCACACGTACAATCTCGGACATTTGCTCTAACCAAGATGCCCGAGACTCAGATACTTGAGCTGTTGGTGTAGCAGCTTGTGTTAACGTTTACGGCGTTTTTTACGATTAGTCATTGGACAGAGAAAACAGCAAGATTAAGGAGAGCAGGTAAGTTTTCTTTAATTATAGTAAAACAGTCCAAAAACATTCTGTCACGGATGAAATAATACTAAATATTTATCAATTGACACTACCAATTCACCACTAAAAATATGAAAAGCACATGAAATTCATCGAACACAAAATTGAAAATCAAATAGTTATAGAAATAATATCAAATGACGTATTGATAAGCTCAGAACAAGGTGCACCGGATTAAGGAGTGAATTTTGGATGATACATCTCTATTGACAAACCCATGAACAAGGAATAAATGACACCTTACTTTAATTCTGATTACCAACAATTTCAAGACAAAACAGTATGTGAACTGGCATGGGTGATAGCCAGTCCTTCCCTCTTACACCATCCTTTCAAACTACCAGTTGGTGGACAAGAAGCAGACGATAGGAGAATTAGATTTTATAGTCAAAGAAAATGCAACAGGAAAAGTATACCATTTAGAGGTAGCTGTAAAGTTTTATATACAG
>JBCCIA010000653.1:0-1817 GCA_039028475.1 Spirochaetota bacterium
CTTGGATGCTCTAGTTCTAGCCAAGCACAACGAAATCAAAATACTTTGGTACTGGACCCCAAAGAACACATATCGACCCCGTTTGAGAATGATAGAGTTCAATCCAAGCCTTGCTTCCGCAAGAACAACCAACGCAATATTGCAATATTTTTTGATGGAACACAAAACGAAGAATCCAGTGGAACCAACATCTTTAAATTGCAAAACCTTGCTTCCCTACAACCCGAAGTGGAAGGCTGCCCTCGAAACTATGTTCTGTATGTGAAAGGTGTAGGAACAGAAGGTAGCTCTCTCAAAAGACTACTGGGACTCGCCACGGGGTATGGAATTGGTGAAGATGTACGCCAAGCCTACAGGTACATCGCACATTACTACCGCGGTTCGCAAGACAATATCTATATATTTGGATTCAGTAGGGGAGCCGCTGCTGCGAGGATTTTGACTAGCTTTTTAGGTATAGCAGGAATACCTACACAAATGCCCAAAGGTTCAGACGAGTCGATGAAGTATGTAGAAGAACTGTATGAACTATACAAAGCCAAGGAAAGCATCTCTCAAAAGCGAACAAAACTAAAATCTCGTATAGGAAAAGATAAGCGAATCGGTGTAGAGATTACCTTTCTTGGATTGTTTGATACGGTCTCAGCCTTAGGAATTAAGCATATGGGGGAAAATAAGTCACAGATCAACAGACGTTACTCGGAAACGTTGTGCAAAGTGAATAAAATTGCTCATGCAGTTTCCATCGATGACAACCGAGCGAAACAATTTACCCCAGCACTTGTCCATAAAAGACTCTTCAAATCCTGCCCTGAGAAACAGAAAAGATTTTTAGACATTGTCGACCAAGTATGGTTTTCTGGTGCCCATGCCGACATTGGCGGTGGATACCTGGACACTGATTTGAGTGGTGTTGCCTTGAACTGGATGCTGGAGCGAATACGTTCGGCTGATAAAATACAACAGTGCCAAAGGCAAACTGCAAGCAACAAACAATATCTATCCCTCATAAAATATAAAAAGACATCAACCTATGCAGACGATCTTGGCTTATCGCATGATGCTAAAAAGGAAATGGGATTTTTGGCTAGCAACTTAAATCGAGATTGGCCCAATATGCTGAATAAAAAAAATAAAGACAAAGGGAAGTATGTGGATACGGGACTGAATGCACCTTTACTCCACCCTACAGTTGTAGATCGTTTGTCAAAAAAACCTAAGGCTTGTCGCGATTTTGATTGGATAGCAGATCCAAAGAATAAAGACTATACAATAAACTATCCACATTGCTTTGAAGTTGATTATAACGTTGACCCTAAAATATTGAAAAGCTTTGGTTACTGTAAATCACAATCGAAACCACCCTATGTGCTGAAACTGAAACCTGTTAATAAGTTGCAACCAGGTACTATCTGTCCAACTGTTTGGAAGCCAGAGGAAACTAAGTGTAATAGTAAATAAATATTTAAAGCCTGTTCTAAAAGAAAGCTACAGGCTCTTGCAGCAACTCCTTTTACATAAGAATATACATGCTTTAGGATACGCTGTTAGCCAAAATGGAAAAATTCTCAAATTGAACTAGTTTCTAGGTATCTACTTACCTGATATGAGACGAGCAATTTTATTACTTCTAGCAAGCCTTCTTTGTACGGCTCAGTTGCAGAGTAAAGAAGATCTCTTGCAGATGCTGCAAGAAAGGGAAGAATATAAGGATCTTTCTAAAAACGAGTTGAAGAATTTGCAAGAGCTTAACCTGAGTGGTTATAATTCTACAGATTTACTTACCTCGATCGGTGAGTTTAAAAATTTAAAAATAC
>JBCCIA010000654.1:0-1679 GCA_039028475.1 Spirochaetota bacterium
ATTATTTTCATATTTAACACTCCATTTAAGGTCGACAATGACCATATAATCTTTTTCTACAATCAACTTCCATATCAAACGAATCATTTGGATGCTCTTTTCTAAATATTTTCCAATGTTTTTCTTGCCTACTTCGATTTTTAATATCAAGCTCTTCTGCCTTTCTTATGTAGTAATTTTTAGTTATTTTCGTTCGATAAGCACCTTGATTTTTCCATTTTTTTGAATTTGTAAAAAGATAGTCTTTATCGTAATGAAAGTTCACTGTAGTATCCTCTCCAGCTCTTGTATATCCTGAACTAGGAGAAAATTCAAGAATTTTTAATTTTTCGTCTTTTAACCCTGTATACATATATGCATGAGAGTGTAGTTTACCTTTTTTATCTTTAAAATATGCAGTCCTTATATCTCCGGCCTTAACATCTTGATCATTAACTTTATTAAAATAGGGTGAGTTTTTAAAATATCTAGGGTCTAAATACTCAAATTCTTTGAGATATTGCGATATTTCTAATCCACGCATCATATAGCTACTACAATCAATTGACTTGCCATCTGCTCCCGTACTTCCTCCTTCCCAATACATATGTTCTTTTCCTTTCATATAGATTTCTGCTCCTTTTACGATATCAATTCCCCTTTCTGCCTGTATTTTCTCTTCTAATGCCTTATGTTCTTCATCAAACTTTTCTTTTTTCTTTCTATAGTATTCATCAACTTCCTTATTTAATTTTTTAGCCCCTTTCGCAGTTTCCGTATTACCTTTACCACCAGCAGTAATAAACGTCTGATAATGTATAGTATTTTTCAAATCGTAGTTATGTACCCAAAACCCTATTTCCCCTACAAAATAACTATGAGTTTCTTCTACCTCAAAGTTATATACACTAATATCACTCACATACTTCTGGTGGTTCGATAAAACTTCCAAAACACCTTCTGGAGTAATCAATTTGTTCCCAGGCAAGATGTCTTTCGCTTCCGTCCAACCCTTATTCTCTATCCAAAACGGGTGATTCCAAGTAGTTTGGATCGTTTCTCCGTTACCCAATTTTAGAACAAATAATGTATCAACTTCATGATAGAATAATTCTGTGACTTTACGGTATAGAGATTTCCCTGTGTTTTCATCCTTAGTAAGAACAATATCACCCACTTGGATTTCTTCGATTTTTTTAAGACCGTTTTTGGTATGAACTAAAGTCCCAGCTACAAAACAAGTTCTCTGGTGAAACCTACCCAAAGAATCAACCCAGCCATCTTTGTCGGCTACTTTACCGCTAAATACACCTAAGCTATCTCCAAATTCTTGCACTGCCTCTTGCAACCAATTTTGGTCTTCTGGTCGACTTGTATTATGAGCTTCATCTTTTTTCCCTTCGGCTTGTGCTGCTGATTCTATATCATGCGATAACTTGGCAATGTCTTCCTCTTTCAAAGTTTTCAAATACTCTGTAGAAAAAGGAGTAGCTCCCAATTTTTTCAGATTCTCTTGGATATTTTTAATCCTCGCAGCATCTTTGGCATCCTTGCGGTGTTTGTCGATCATCGCATCAGTGCTGTTTTCTAAATCAGTTAAATTTTTAATGATGTTGACTTGCCCAGGATTGCCATACCTGCCATTTGCATCGATATACACACCACCCTTTTCGCTGATCGTTACCTTTCCAGTAGCGGAA
>JBCCIA010000655.1:0-1667 GCA_039028475.1 Spirochaetota bacterium
AATACTATATAGAGTAACAAACTCATCATATCTATCTGGTATTATTTTTTTTATCAAATTCAAAGACTTAGTATACCATTGTTGATACACAGCATTTAAACCTGAAACAGAGTTTTTAAAATTTTGATAGTCTATATTTTCTTCAATTTTTTTGACCTTTTCATCTGATAACTTACTTTGCTTTATCGTTTCATAATAAAGTATATACTTACCTGTTGAGAGAAGTTTCTCTATCTCTTTTCCTATTTCTTTCTTTGTATTCATATTCCTTTCTACATTTTTAAATATAATATCCTATTATTCTACAACCTTCTCTGGAACTATACATAATATCCCAGAGAAGGCATTACAATTCACTTACTCCCAATCACTCAGCAAAAACTCTACGCTGTCCTTTAAATAGCGAATTTGCTCTTGAGCCATGTCATGGTAGCGTTCGCGTCTTTTGGCGGAATACTTTTCTGCTTCGTAGCAACGCTGTGTAAATATCGAAAGGCGATCTAACACGCCTACTAAAAAATCTAGATCTGGTTGTGGATTCATCGAGAAATCTCCTGTTATTGGTTTGGTTTCCCGAAGATGCAAAAGACTTGACCGTGTACTAATAGTACACAGACTTTTCAATACGCCTTCGGGCAGTGTTTCTCAGTCCGGGAAAGTTTCCTAGGCTCATACCGGGCTGAGAGCTTTTTCACATCACACAATCTCTTTTCGAATAAATGCTCTCCTATCTGATAATATGAAAATAAGATGCATAGGTAAATATTTGTAGGTATGGAAAAACTGTCGAGAGTTTTTTTACTGGGGAACTTAGATTTTTTGGGGGAGAAGAGGGGAAGCTAAAGGAATCGTTAGAATTTAGAGTTAGAGTGTGTGGCTACTGTCTTGTGAAAAGAGACTTCCTTTACAGCGTATTTTAAGACCTGTCTATTCTCATGCAAAAGGCAAACTGCAAGAGAATACTTTTATTACCAGAACTACTCGAAACGACCGATTTTTTGAAAAAAATTCTCCAGGTATTTGGAATCAAGTTCTATAACTTTAGCAATAAAAGCCAGTTCGGAACCTTCATTTTTCAAGCGAATTGCAGTACGGAGCTTACTTTTTCTATTTGCTCGTTTCTCCCGCAATTCTGTCAGGCTTTTACCCTTTAAAATACCAACCTCTTCTCCTTTTACAAAACCTTTATCATAGCCTTCTTGTATCAATTTTTCTGCAAACGTGACCATTATTTCTTTTGCTCCTTTGATTTCTGTATTTTCTAAAATTTCTTCCAGTTTGTCAATTGTTTTATCGTCACTTGAGCCACCGAGGTATTTCATAGCTGCCTGTAACCATTTTAATCCTTGCTTTTCGTCTTCTATTTCTTGGAACAGTTCAAATATATTCTCTAACTTTTCAGGCAAATCCTCTGAATAGATATTTTTCAAAAGGTGGATTCCGATTTGTAATACAACTTCACCCTTGATCTCATCGTCGGAAAAATGCGAGAGATCGTGTAGTGCAAAGGTGTAATCAGGAATATATATGTCCAGCCCCTCCACGTGTTCTACAATCTCTTTTAGGTTGTTACCATACCTCCATTTTTCTGCACCGTGGTAAAGAACAACGGGAAACACAAAAGGTAAGTTGCCGCGAGTTTTGTGATTGTCCAAATGCCGTTCCCA
>JBCCIA010000656.1:0-1607 GCA_039028475.1 Spirochaetota bacterium
CACATGAATTAGAAATTAAAAACCAATTGCAGGAAGAGTGGCAATATATTCTCATCTCTGAAGCTGATGATGTTGTTACCGCTTATGAAAATTCTAGAAAAACCTTTTATGAGACTGTCCAAGATTGGAATTTTTGCAAGAGCCGTGATATACAACTTTTGTTAGAGTTAGAACGAGAAGAACTTTGTATTTTGGAAGTTGGCAGCCTAGAGAATCTTATACATAAGTATGCCTAATTTTTTCCCACATCTTTATTGATTTAAACAGCTTATCTCAAATCACAAAAAAACTCTTGACCCTCAAATGTACCTTGCTATTCTATGGCAATGCTATAGTTTACTTGGAATTTTCTATAACACCCAAGTAAAAAAAGCAAAGCTCTCTGCCCGGCATAGGTCTGCAAACTTCTCCCGGGCAGAGAAACACCTACCCGAAGGAGGTAAAGAAAGTCTGTGTATTCTCAGTACATGGTCAAGTCTTTTCCACCAGCGGGTAACCCAATTTAACAAACAAGGAGTTTCCTATGGAACAAGACAAAGACATAACTGGCCTATTGGATAGACTATCCGTTGCCGTAGACAAAATGAAATACCCTCACATCTCGCACAAACGACGCCTACGCTACCATAGGTTGGCACGTAACCAGGTGCGATTTCTCATCAAGTATTGGCGAGAACTAGAGCGGTAAATAAAAAAACAAATCTTGTAGCCTTTGTGGAAGTAGTAAGGCTGCAAGGTTTTCAATACCTGTATCTCTAATATCACAAAAATTTTTACTTTTCAAAAACACATCAGCAGTCGAAAAAAAGTGCTTCTCTTACCATATATCTTTTCTAGGCTTAGTCTCTAAGCCTTATCATAGATACAGGAGGAGAGAAGTATGAGAATTCTAATCCTTGATGACGAACCACCTGCGGCGCGGAGAATTGCCAAATACTGCCAAGAGGTCTTTGGCAAAGATATCCAGACCTTGAAAATATTAGATTCACTATTTCCGGCGATTTATTATCTCCAGGAAAATGCTGTCGATCTATTATTTCTGGATATAGACCTCAATGACGATGAGAATGGCTTTGATCTTCTCAAGGAAATTCCTTCTCCTTCGTTTTACACCATTATTACCAGTTCTCATACCGAATATGCTATCCAAGCCTTCGAATACAGTGTGATTGATTTCTTGCCCAAACCATTTCCTTTGCAACGTTTTGCCAAGGCGATGGTGCGTGTCAAAAATACTCTACAGGCAAGAGGGATCCAAAAAGATTTCATTGCAGTCAAGAAAGATGAATCGTTAGAAATGGTCAGACCAGGTCTCATCTCTTGGTTAGAGTCGGAAGGCAATTATACCATCATGCATCTAACATCGGGAAGCAGTGAGAAAATTCGCAAGACTTTGGATAAAATTTCTAGTGAGTTGCCAAAGAACTTCGTACGAACCCATCGTTCCTATATTGTAAATGCTAATGATGTGGAAAGAATTCTATATGGTAAAAACAATAGCTCGCACCTCAACAATCTGGTTGCCACTCATGTCAGCTACAAACGTTGGCAGAACTTCAAGGTAGGTGTTGTTTCGGCTTGTGGCAAGCTGCTGCGCCAGCTGGCCA